>SEDW01000134.1 GCA_004193325.1 Pseudomonadota bacterium
AAACTCTTGAACCTCACGGTCTCAGCCGTGAGCAAAAGTGTGGCGCGACTGGAAGAGCGTTTAGGCACGAGGCTCTTCGAACGAACGACGCGAAGCCTGACTCTCACGGATGCAGGCCTAGCCCTCTATGAAGTCTATGTACGTATCCTGCGGGAGCTGGATGAGGCTGAGTCTGTGCTCGATTCACAGGAAACAAGTCCTGTCGGTCGATTGCGGATGGATGTGCCGATTGCCTATGGTCACAAGGTTGTTCTGCCCGTCCTCCTCGAGTTTGCGGACAGACATCCTCACCTGCAGTTCCGTGTGAGTTTCACCGATCGTTTCACGGACATCATTGAAGAGGGGATCGATCTCGCGGTGCGCATCGGCAGCTCGGATCTTTGGCCCGCTTCGCTTGGGCATCGCCTCATCGGAAGGGAGCGGAAAGTATTCTGCTCGTCTCCGGCCTATCTCCAACGCAGAGGAATGCCTCAGACGGATGAAGATTTAGGAAACTACGATTGTATCCTCTACGGCAAAGCCGATGGCAGCACTCTTGAATGGAGCTTTCCGCATGGCGATGGTCGCATCGAGAAAAGGCCGATGCCGGCACGAATGGTGCTAGGCAGTGCCGAAGCTCAAGTGAGCGCAGTGCTCGCAGGTTACGGGATCACGCAGTTACCGACCTGGTTGATTAAAGATGAGCTGGCGAGTGGCGAGCTCGTTGAGATCTTGCCTCATCTGTCAACGAGTGGCTTGCTTTTGAATCTGGTGTGGCCGCAGAGTCGTCGTTTGACGCCGAAAATGAATGCGTTAGTTGAGGGCTTGAGTGGGGCTTTGTTGATTGATTAAGGCATGTGAAAGGTTTTGCCCTTTTCCAGCATGAGAACAATGCGCTCGACCCAGCGCAATTTCGTCTCGGGCTTTTTCGCATTGTGTATGCGAAAATACATGGAATAGATCTGAGTCTTATTGAGGGTGGCGTAAAAGGCTTTGGCCTTTTTATTCTTGGCCAGAGCTTGGAAGAATTCGTCCGGCATGCTTGCAGTCGATGAAGACGCGTAGGAGTTGTCCCAGCGTCCATCAGCCTTCGCTTCTTCAATCCGAGCGAGTCCAACGGCGGTCATCTTCTTCTCGAGAATCAATCTCTCCACATGCCCAATGTTGACCTTTGACCAAAGGCTCTTGGCTTTGCGAGGGGTGAATCGGATTCGGTAGCTTTGGTCATCAATCGTACCTTTGAGTCCGTCCACCCAGCCGTAGCAAAGGGCCTCGTCTAGCGCTTCTTTGTAGTCCATCGCTTTCAAGGCAGAGCCTTTTTTATAGAAGCCTATCCAGAGTTCAGTTTTGGATTCGTGGTTTTTTTCGAGCCAACTGCGGAATGCAGATTGGGTTTTGAAGAATTTGGCAGTTTTTGTGGGGTCGATGTCTTTACCCATTCAAAGGCTCCTTCACTACGAACAAGAAACCGATTGCAGCTCCAAGATACGCTCCAGCGTGAATTTGTTGAACCTGGAAAAAAGGTTTTATTTGTTCAGGCGTAAGTAAGGCCGACATCGAAGGACTCGGAGTAACTATTAAGGGTACAATATAAGCGATCGCAATTCCTACAGTTGCCATAATGAATATACTTCGAGTTGGAATTAAGATCCTCCAAGGAATGGTTTCACTTTTTGTCACAAGGTCCTTATTCCGCATAAGAATAAATCCGCCCATGAGTGCCCCAGCGAGAAAGCCAGCCGCACCTCCAACATTGAGGCTGGTTAGCCAGAGGTTATCGACCGCAACACACTTACCAATTCGATAATATTCGGGCGATAAATGGATCGTTAAGAGATCAAGAGCAAAGCCAAAAATCAGACCAAAAACTGACATGACTAGCCAAAGACAATATCCTTTCCATCGAAAGGCTTTTTCTCTTTTTAAGACCTTTTCGCCGAGCATGATGAGAATCAGACAAGATATCGCGATAAGGATTCGAAGAAACACCGGTAGATCGTAATAGGCCAAGTTCATTCTATATCCTTGCCTCGCCATTTTTTTCAACAGTCTTCAATGACCATCTTACAGCATCGCAGATGGGCTTCAAGTCAATCAGCGAAAACCCGCTCGACTTGATTCGACACCGGGATTCCGATAGATTGAAAATATCTGAGTACAAACCACCAAAGGCCGTTCCCCATGACGTCTATACGATATGAAGAGCGAATCCTGGAACTTCTCGCGCAAAGAGATTCGGGCAAGACGATTTGTCCGTCAGAGGTTCTTCCGATTGAAGAGCGCAAAGATAAGGTTAAGATGGAGGCCGTGCGTGAAGCAGCTCGCAGACTTGTGGAAAATGGAAAAATCGAGATCACTCAAAAAGGAAGAGTTGTAAATCCCAAATCCCTCAAAGGCCCAATAAGGCTTCGGCTAAAATAATCTTTGAATATTAAAAATCCCCAAGGCAAGATGCCTTTGGGGATTTAGAAGTAGTAAGTATTAAGGATTGTATTTCCAGCTGTCTTGAACAAGCTCAGGATAGTTTGAGGAAGCAAAAGAGTTTCCACCGTACATTCTGAAGAAACCTTCATTATCTACCCACGCGCAAGCATTTGCAGTTGCGCCTGGTAACGCAACTGCTGAAAACACAGCTGCCGCATCATACACTGAATTTTCATCTCCAATTAAATTACCGCTCATGAAAGTCCAATTGGTCCCATCGAACTTCCACATGTCATGGAATAAAGGATTGCCGCCGCCAAGGAAAGTACCAGCAAAGCCTACCCCTCCGAAAAGCCATACATTGTTGTCAATGTCGATCCACATCTGAGCTGAAGAGCGAGAGGGCATCACGTTACTTGCAGACGCCACACCTTGAGTACCAGCAACACCGGGCACGTCCCGAACATTTCCACCAGAAATCCATGCCCAAGCAGTTCCGTCAAATGCCCAAAGATCGTTGAGAGAACCATTGGCGTTATTAACATCATAGCCATCACCACCGAATAGCCAAATTCGATCTCGCCGATCGATTTGCATAGTGGGCTGGCTACGACTACCAGGGTAATTAGCTACGGCTTTCACCCCTTTCGTACCGTACACACCTGCGGTCGTGGAAGCGCTTACCACGCTCTTTCCGGCCATCCAAGTCCAGTTCGTTCCATCAAAGCGCCAGAGATCGTTTTGAGGCTCGTTTGTTTTCATGACCGAATCGTAACCATCCCCATACCCTATCCAGATCTGATCCTTACTATCTATAACCATTCCAACACTATTGCGGGCCCCTGGAGCATTACCAGCTGAAGCTGTCCCTTGAGTTCCGTAGACGCCCAACGCACCGGTGGTATTGCTTCCGCTCACCCATGTCCAATTTGTGCCATCAAATTTCCATAGATCGTTGAAGTACGGAGTGGGGTTCATCACGGAATTGTTAGAGCCTCCAAAAAGCCAAACTTGCCCCTTGGAATCCACGACACAACTCGCGGACGCTCTAATCCCCGGATTATTACTTGGCGATGCCACTCCTTTTGTTCCGTACGTTGCTGTGGTATTTAGCGTCGTTGTGCCTGAAATCCAAGTCCAGTTTGTGCCGTCAAACTTCCATAGGTCTGCGTAAAAATCATAGTTATTATTCTCTAAACCACCAAAGAGATACATCGTGCTGCCAGAGCCGCAAACAGCAGCGTTTACTCTGAGTCCAGGATTATTGCTAGCTGCCGCAACTCCCATTTGCCCATAGACGGGAGGCGTTACCACACCGGCCTGCATCCCAGAAAACCAAGCCCAGTTTCCGCCGACGACAATCGCGCTAACGGCCACGGGATTCGAGTATTTCTTCGAAGCACTAACCGCGAAGACTGCGAAATAGTAAGTTCCCGCGTTAAGATTCGTCACATCTCCGACTGTTTGATTGGATATCAATCCAACAGTGTGAATACCATCTAGAGATTGGCCAACGGTGTAGGTTTGGCCATCGACAGGCTTCCAAGTCACCGCTGCATTCGATCTCCGAACCACGAGGTAGCCCACAGGACTTCCGCCTGCCGCTGTCCAGCGTAAACCAACCTTACGAGTTCCGGCAGTCGCAACCAGATTGGAAGGAGCTGAGAGGTCGTTTGTAACTGCGGGCCCAGTTACAGCACTGGCCTCGTTAGACAAAACACTTTCAATTCCATCTTTTACAGCGGTGACTGCGTAATAGTAGTTTGTACTCGGCAAAAGATTCTTTTGCACATATCCGGAAACCGCATTTCTAATACGATTACTCGCTTGGCGCACAGGTTGAGTTGTACTCCAGTAAATGTTGTATCCTGTCGCGCCGCTTACAGGATTCCAACTTATCGTCGACTGAAATTCCGTGATCGTCGCTGCTAGACCCGTCGGGGCAGCAGGAGCTTTATTCACACCTCCAAGATTAAATATTCCGATCGAGGCGGGAACATCGAGCTGAACACCAGAAGCAATGGGATAGACCCAAAAGCGAGTAGCATCGCTTGGCTGCACCTGATTTAAGAGGGATAGTTTGACTGTCGCAGCATTTGCAACAATCTCACCGATCAAAGTTTTCGTCGAAGATTTGCCTTCACCTCCAAAGTAGATACGGTAGGCCGCAACTCCTGCCTGGACTAATGGAGCTGCAATGACGATGTCGCCGCTTAAGTTAACTGACGAATCATTATCAGCGAATGCGACTGATGACGGTGCAAATACAGCATTCGAAAAACTCGCCGGTTCAGGAATACTGGCAACATCGACAAATCCTGCTGTAAATACTTTACCTATTGGTGAATTTACATCACTTAAGCTTGCACTTACTTCGGAAGCGGCAGCGATTAAAGTGCTTGCGAAGTTCTTCGCGACAGCTTCAAGTGCTGCAGGAGAATTGACCGCGGCCTTGATCACCTCATCTGCAATTTTTTGTTGAAAAGAAGTGTCGGTTAGTACCTGGTAGTCAAGACCAGCCTTAATAGCCGCAACAAATGTAGCGAAAGCTGGCAGCTGCGAACTGTCTAGGCCCTGCTCGATAATTTTCTGTTTGGACTCAACCAACGCTAAAATATTGGTATACGCAACCAGTGCACTGTTGCTACTCAAGCTTCCGCTGACACTCAAATATTTGAAAGCGATCGTAGACGCAAGGCTCAAGTCAACAGCATTTGCTGACGGATCTGTCCCAGCTTGTATGCTGCCACGAAGTGCATCCAGGTTGGTACCTGGACTGTCAAGCAAAGCTGAATTCCTGTCTCGCAGTTGAAAGCGAACGCTGTAACCTGTAGTGCCTGACACCACTGTAACAGGAATTCTCAAAGTAGCAGGAAATGATAGCGAAGGGCCTGTAAGTGTCACAGGTAGATCGGAAAGAAAATCACCTCCATCTACTTTGATCGAAACTTGCTCCGCATCGCCATCAATCATAAAAGCGTTTAGAGCCAGATTTCTGTTCGCGAGATCGATTGGAAATCCAGGACTGCCATTTGAAAATAGATTTACGTTTACTTGAACCCGAACATCTTTGGTGGCCGGAAATTTATAGAGATCATTTACATTTTTATCACTTTTGCAGCTTAATAACGTAAACATTGTAAAAAACATTGTCAAACAACTAAAGCACGTTTTCATGAAAATTCGTCCTGACATTAGAGCCTCCAACGCATAGCGAGTTGAGCATCGAAAAGAGAATTTGAAAAATCGCCACTAATCTTGTGAAATGCGATCTCAGGCTCGACGAAGAATGATTTCATTAAAGGCAGTGATAATCCGAGTATCACGTTTCCGCCGAAATCATTGTGACTGCCGGTGTTCCTCAGCTCAGTTCCGTTGAGACGAATAGTAGCATCCCAGTAGTAGGAACCAACCCCAAGCCCGATATAGGGTCGAAACCTGTCACCTCCAAAGATGTAATCAGCTCTTAGATTAACGAGTCGAAAATTCAAATCCCCATCCCGGCTATTTTCTTTCGCGGCTAGCTTAGACTCGGCACTTGCGAAAAGGGTGACTCGAACTTCCGATCCACTGGACTTCTCCAAAAATGCCTTGCCAATACCAAGGCCATAATTTCCGGCGGATTTCGCATTGTCCTGGAGATCGCCCAAGGGAAGCAATGCACCCCCAAATACTACAAGATCAAGATGGGATTCAGAGGAACGAATCGTGGACGTTTGCTGCTCGCTCACCTCTGACTTGACCTCAGCTCGGGCCTCTTTCTTTTCCTCCACCAAAGTTTCAGCTGGAGAAACCTTAACGGGGGGCAACTCCTCTTTTTTGGCTATTGCCGCGATCGCCGAATTCTCATTCCACTTCACGACCACTTTCCTATCCGCGGCGACTTCCTTTCCCCGACCTGGAGCACTCGATTTCGCTATGCTCTTGGCATCGACGCGGTAAGGCGGCAATCCATTTCTAACTAAGAGTTCAAATACAGTCAGTGCTCGTAACTCACCGAGAGTATTGTTGTACTGTGCATTACCTATGCTGTCCGTATGACCTTCGATAACGATGGAATCTTTGTTCTCCTGCCCCACATTTTTTAGAAAAGCCTCGAATCGGCTCTGATCAAATGGCAAAGGCGTAGCGGAACCTGACGCGAAATTGAGTGTGAAATCACCTGCCGCTATTTCAGCATTCTCGGCGCGAATTGTTTTCGTCTTCGTAAATCCATCTCTTGAATAATCAATCGCAATTTCATTTGAATCTTTTGTTTCTCTGTTCTCAATATTGATCCGCGCAGGGTCTATCCCTTCGATTACAATGGCCCTAAAAACGCTAAGAGCGCGAGCCTCTTCCACGAGGTAGCTCAATGACCCTTTTTTCGAAGCACGAGATCGTGAAGTAATTTTTATTGTCTGGGTGGGGTCAGATTTGAGGCTTTGAACAACCGCTTTGACTGAAGAGTTAACCTGAGCGCTCATTTGAATAGAGTTTTTATCGAACTTCAGCAGATTCGATTCTGCTGCAAGAAGTTCGCAAGACAAACAAAACAATCCAGACATCGCGAGAAACCTAAGCCTCTTTTTATGAAGCTTTAAACTCGTCCCGTAGTCAGCCACAGCAGCCTCCAGCACAAAAAGTGATGATTAAGGCTTGCATGATATCAAAGCTGAATTACAAAAAAATATGCTGTTTTATCGACAATTGCATGCAACCCTAATCTAGAAAAATCTAATTGGGCATTTTTTAACTTAGTAATTCGAAGCTTACGTAAATGATTTTTGGAGTCATATTTCTGAAAATTAATGCACTTGAATCCGTGTTCGCGAGTTATTATTCGCAATAACTGATATGCGTATTGTTGTCAGGGAAACGATTTTGAGAATTTGGAAGGAGATAATTATTCGAAAAGAATCGGCGACGGAGAACGTCGCCTTTCGAATGTAAAGGTCATAAAACTTACTTAAGCAACTCAGGCTCTTTCAACATCTGATCATGAAAAAGTTCACCTTTGAAGTAAGCAAGGTAAGCGCTCAAATGCCCTTCCGTTCTCGGATTGACATCGAATCTCATCTCACTCTTGCTGCCGCTCGCACAGTGTTGGGGATCACTGTAAACGTTGTGGCGACGGCACATCAAAGGGCGAGCTTCGTAGATGGTGCAGGCCATGTTATCGCCGAGGAAAACACATTTGCGATCGAGAACTCTGAGCTTGGTGTAGACGCTGTCGACAACGTCGGCGCTCTGAACTTCGAGTTTAGCCTTCTCAATCTTGCGACCGGTGGCAAGAAGATGCTTTTTGATATT
>SEDW01000940.1 GCA_004193325.1 Pseudomonadota bacterium
TATGGCATTCTCCTGTCGATCGGCGGCCTCGGCATTCTCGTTCTTTTGCCCATACTCAGGGTGATGCTCACGGCTTATCTCTTCATCAAGCAGAGGGATCATTATCTGGCCGCGATGGCTATCTTTGTCTTTGCTGTTCTCTTGGGGAGTTTCTTTTTAGGCATCGAAATCTGAAGTCACAAGAAAAATTCTGCACCAAAAAAAATCGCCAGAGCCCCTTGAGGCCCTGGCGATCTTTTGTTGCGAAGACTTAGCGCTTAGTCGATTGAGTAGTCGGAGGGGTGGGAGGCGTGCCTCCAGGAAATCCGCCCGGACCACCAGGACCAGCAGGGCCAGCAGGGCCACCAGGTCCGCCGCCGCCTGGCCCACCAGGACCACCGCCGCCGCCAGATCCTGCGATCGAACAAAGACTGTCACCCGTCGACGAACGAATGATGATGGTTCGCGAAGCGAGCATCACGCCGTCGTCCATACGCTGAACGTCGAACGTGTAGTCATCCACTTCGTCAGCCGAGAAAACCGTATCGTTTTGATTGGTCGTATCGCGAGGACCACGATTCGAGTAATCGCCGTAATTGGCGACGATGTCATCGACGAGATCATCAGCGAAAGCAAACTGAGAGGTGACAAACTCAGTGTCACCGACGCGGATCGTAAAGTGAATGTGGATTGTGCGGCTTGAATACCAGCCTGGGAAGCAGCTATCAAAGATCACGATGCCATCGGCATCAGAACTTTGCACGCCGCGAAAAAAGTTATGTGTCTTGGCATCGGCATCACCAAGCGTACAAAAGTTTGATGTTTCCGCACCCGAGTAAAGGCCCGAGGCCGCTGTATGCCAGATATCGATTGTCGCGCCTTCGATCGGCACGCATCTATCATTGAGAATGCGGAAAGCCAAACGAACAGGAATGCCCGGCCGGCCCTCGCTGATATCGCGGCGAAGTTCTGTTGGACCGTAGCAGGGCCCGAGAGTGGCTGAGCAGGTGAGTTCGAGCGGACACACGGCATCGGTGACGGCTGTGAAAGGGCTCGGGTAAATCGCTTGCATGACCGAAGTTCCGCCCGTGGCCCAAGGGCCTTTGACGGCTGCGCGTCGCACTGCGCTGCCAGCGGCGAAACTTTTTTGTGGAGCTATAAGAAACTTTAAGAAGGGCAGAGTCGCAAGACCAAGGCCGACATTTCTCAAAGCCACTCGTCGATTCATATTCGTTTTGCTTTGATTCGTAATGAAATTTTCCATCTCTTCTCCTTTGACGTAAGGCTATCGATCTAGTGAGAAGATAAACTCTTAAGCCTCGAGAAGCCCCAATATTTTTTGTAACGAAATGCAACAGATTATGCTTATTTTCCCGCATGTGTAACAGCATCAAGGGCGGATTGAAAAGACTGGGCTGCAAGCCTTGTAGGGCGTTCGACTTTGCCAGAGAAATTGTGACGAGCCCTGATGACAGATTCGATAACGAGAGGCTTTCTCATCAGCGGCGATTCGCCATTTCACCTCGACGACTGTGGAGAGATCCCACTGTCTCTTCATGCTCACAGTTGTCTGAGGACCTTCGTCACGATAGAGCGTAAACCATTCTTCGGATCCGACTCCCCCATTTTCCTTTTGTATAGTGAT
>SEDW01000135.1 GCA_004193325.1 Pseudomonadota bacterium
ATGGAACGGTGCAGCCGAAGAAACGATTCTTGGCGAATTTCGTCGGCCGCCTCAGCCGTCATTCCCTTTTTCATTGCGTAGCCTGACACTCGCCGGGAATGTCGCGAATAAAACTCGAAAAACGCCTTTGCGTCACCCGAGTGGTAAAGGTCGAGTAATTGTTCGTCAGAAAAATCTTTCACGACAGCTCACAAATGAGGGAGACAACAACACTGTATACGGCCCGTTTCAATTAAATGTGACCGGTGCTGTCACAAATTCTCGCCTTCTTCCGTAAACTAATCAAACAGTCCCTGATAGCAACGCTTTTCAGAGGACACTTTATGGAAAGGCTTGAAAATGTTAAAGAAAGCTCTGCAATGTTTGTCGCTTGCATTTGCGCTATCCCCAGCAGCGGGATTTGCGTCCTCTGTGGCAGCTGCCTGTACCTGTTCAGGTTGTGCCTGTGTCGATTGTCCTTGTGCTGACTGTGCCAATTGTGACTGCGCTGGCTGCCCATAAGCCTGAAGTCGATTTAATGCGAATGTCTTGAAAGACATATTTGAATAAGTCACCAAGTTATCGAGCCTGGTGACCTTTCTTATTCGACCTTCTGTAACTCCAAGCTCACTCAAGTGAGAATTGAGATCAGCTTAGGACGCTTCCTGGTTCCTGGATTTTTGCGAGTATCAGGTCGCGAATTTTCCGAAAGCTCTCTACTTTTTCCTCTTCTGTACCGGCAGTGCCTGGGTCCTTGAAAGGCCAATGCAGTTTTTTTACCTTAGCATTTACCACTGGGCAGACCTCTTCCGCGCAGAGGGTAATTATCAAGTCAATCGTTTGAAGCTCAATGTCACCGGTTGACTTAGAAAATTGTCCTGATGTATCGATACCGATTTCTTGCAAAACCTTTACAGCCATAGGATTGATCTTTGAAGGCTTTGAACCGGCACTGAAAAAATTATGTCTATCCCCGAAATGTTTCCGCGCTAAACCTTCAGCTAGTTGGCTCCTCGCAGAATTCGCAACGCATAAGAAAAGTATGTTCATAGTAACCTCAAATTTTACCGAGTTCGATTTTGATCTTAGATTCTCGTCGTTCGCTGTAGCGGTCGACAAGGAAGTCTCGGACATCGCGTGTTAGATAGGTAAAACGCACCAGTTCCTCAAGAACATCGACTACTCGGTCGCGGTAAGCGGAAGCTTTCATCTGACCGTTTTCCTCAAATTCATTGTATGCCTGAGGCACACTCGATTGATTTGGAATGGTGATCATCCGCATCCATCGGCCTAGTATCCGAAGGGTATTCACGGCATTGAAAGATTGAGATCCGCCCGATACCTGCATAACGGCGAGAGTCCGGCCCTGAGTTGGACGAACACTTCCTATGCTAAGCGGGATCCAATCGATTTGGTTCTTCATTATTCCAGTGATGTTCCCGTGCATCTCAGGCGATACCCAAAGTTGACCTTCAGACCAAACACTAAGCTCTCTAATTTCCTTTACTTTGGGATGATCATCCGATCTTTGGTCAAAGAGCGGAAGATCTGCCGAATCGAAAGTTTTTACTTCAGCTCCGAGATTAACAAGAATGCGACCGGCCTCTTCTGCAAGCCTTGAGAAGGAATTAAATTAAACCTCTCTTGTTCCAAGTAGTCTACGTTAGGCGTCATAACTGAACTCCAGAGAGCCGATTGAAAAACATCTGTCGTATTTTAAACGATAGTGAAACTAGTCCGATCATAACGGGAACTTCGACAAGTGGACCTATTACAGCAGCAAAAGCAGCCCCGTGACCAATTCCAAAAGTTGCTATCGCCACTGCGATTGCCAATTCAAAATTATTTGAGGCTGCAGTGAACGAAAGCGTGACCGCTCGGGGGTAGTCGGCTCCTGCCTTCTTGCTCATGAAGAACGAACCTAGGAACATGACGACAAAATATATCGTCAAAGGAACGGCTATTTTAACAACGTCCATCGGCAGAGCTATGATGGTTTCTGCACGCAGCGAGAACATTAAAACTATCGTCGCGAGCAAAAAGACGAGGGTGATAGGGCTGATCATCGGCAAAAATACTGACTCGTACCAATTTTCCCCATTCTTTTTCACTAAGAAAAATCGAGTCAGAAAGCCTCCTACGAGAGGAATTCCAAGATATATTGCGACTGATTTTGCTACCTCTAAGATAGAAAGGTGCATCTCGAAACTTTCAAATCCAAAAAAACGCGGAAGAAATGTTACAAAGATCCACGCGTAAAATGGGAAAAAAATAATTTGAAACAACGAGTTAAAAGCCACTAGGCCAGCGCAATACTCTGCGCTTCCCTCAGCAAGCTCATTCCAGACAAGTACCATCGCGATGCACCGGGCTAGACCAATAAGAATGAGGCCGCCCATGTATTCTGGAGCATCGCTTAAGAAAGCAATCGCCAATCCAAACATAAGTAACGGACCAAATACCCAATTCTGCATCAATGATAAGAAAAGAATCTTTTTATCGCGGAACACGGGGGCAAGCTTTTCATATTTTACTTTGGCAAGAGGTGGATACATCATCAGAATTAATCCGATGGCGATAGGAATTGAAGTCTGGCCCACCGAAAAATCTGTGAGCGTTCTTACGACGTTCGGCGCGACGGTACCAATTGCGACACCCACAGCCATCGCTACGAATATCCATAGAGTCAGCCAACGATCAAGAAAGGAAAGTCTTTTGCTGCTTGGCATACGGCACCTTAGAGTTTCGCTATGTTTAACTTGAAATCATGAAGTGTTTTTTCATCGACGCAATAATTCCGTCTCGGACCATCAATAGTCCCTTTTACGAGTTCGGCGACTTTTAAGATGCGCAGATGCTCAGAAACCGTTGAAGGGGCAAGGGGGAGGAGGTCGGAAAGATCGCCAGATATACAAACGCCTTTGGAGATTAAATGATTCAAGATCTGTACGCGTACCGGGTGTCCCAGTGCTTTGCATAAAGCAGATAGCCTTTCCACCTCGGTCTGACTCAATCCACGAGACTCAGTTACCATTGAATTTTCCACGATTGATTCCTCCTCGCATTTCGTTTTTCGTCGATTGACGAAATAAAGTCAAGTGCACTTGAGAGTGCCAAATGGTTATGCTTAAGCGATCTTTGGAGGATCCTCATTAATCCGCACAACCGCATATGTCATAAATTCACATGTGATGCAAATATATCGCTTTACCCTGAAGTCTACTTTAGGGTTTAGACTACTAACGTTATAGGGGTGCAGAACCTGTGAAGCCTTTGACTATTGGGGATTTAGCGCGATTTTCGGGCCTAACCGTTGAGGCCATCAGATACTATGAAGCTCAAAAGCTATTGGAAAAACCTAGCCGAAGTGTTTCCGGGTATCGGCAATATTCCGCAAATGTCTTGCGGAGACTCAACTTCATTTGCAAAGCAAAAGACCTGGGATTTTCTTTGTTGGAAATTCGTGAACTTTTGCAGCTGCGGACGAAAACTATCGAATCTTGTGCTCAGGTAAAAGACAAAGCGGATATCAAGATTCGTTTAATTCAAGCGAAAATGCGTGAATTAGAGCGCCTTGAGACCGCATTACTTAGTTTATCGGCGAGTTGTTCTAAAAATACTCCACAAACAGGTAAATGTCCTATTTTGGATTTGCTGGATGCAGATGAAAGGTAAATAAACGATGAAAATTGAGCTTATCTATGACGTAGGTTGTCCGAATATACCTAATGCAAGAGACATGTTGACGAAAGCAATCTCCAACCTTCGCCTTGAAACGCAATGGATTGAGTGGGATCGTGCTGCCAGTGATAGTCCCCTTTATGTTCAGCAATACGGTTCGCCCACTATTCTGGTTGATGGCCAAGACATTGTCCCGCAAGGTTCATCAGGAAACTCTTGCCGTATCTATCGAGATAGTAATGGCTCGATAATCAAAGCTCCTCCTTATGAAAACCTCATTCAAGCGTTGGAAAACAGTGTTTCAAAATAATTGTCCAAATATCAAGCGGTCTTTGAAGTCGGTGATTACAACGGTACCTAGTGTTGCGATAGGAATATTGCCGAGTTTTTCTTGCCCTTCTTGTTGGCCTGCATATGCTGCACTTTTGAGTTCCGTAGGACTTGGGGTGTATGATTACTCGGAATACTTAATGCCCATTACCATCACGGCTCTTGCTTTTTCTATTGCAATGCTTGGTTGGCAAGCAGTTCACCGCAAGTGGTTCTTTCCGTTGATTTTAGCGTTAATAGGGTCGTTTATTCATTTAGTAGGACGGTTTGTCCTAGAATCGGATCCAGTTTCATACACCGGGCTTGCAATGCTTTTTATAGCTTCTTTTTGGAGCGGATTCCCTAAGAGACGATCAGCGGGATCGTAGGCCATATAGCGTGTCGCATTGTTATCTCATAACGGCAGATTTTGGACAAAATGGGGAGAGATCATAGTTATTTGTTATAACTGTGATCTTTAAAGAACAGGAGGTTTGTTTAGGCTAGGTTCGCAGGCTTTCATTGCGCCTCGTTTCCTTCTGAGTATGATCGCCGCTGGAATACAGATGATTCCTGCGGTGCCAGATGCTGCGACGATCATGGGATTCTCAGTAAGCTTGCAAAGATCAAATGCCGAGATAATTCCGGCATATTCAAAGGAACTCAATATCGGAATTAAAAAGTAAATGTCCGCAGCTATTCCGGAAGCTAGCATTCTTCCGGTCAGGGTCGTGCATTTTGAGCGATGGTCTTCGCCGCTAGACGTCAGGAATTTTAGCTGAACTAATGCTCTTGGTCAGTCATCGTCTGTTGCCATCAGATTTGAGCAATATTCCGCCCCATGGATCTTGCACCATGAGCTCTTTAATTTTTTCGCTAGTTTGAAATCGAACATATCATCTTGTTCAACGTCAACGTCCTCCCAAAGTTCCAGCAATGCCTCGCTTGGACAGCCGCAGGATTTCAATGCTTTTTCGTTTGTCAACATCTTATGATATCGTTCTGATACAACAATATCATCGGCATTTGCAAGTGAAGCGAGTTTGAAAGCCATGTTTATTGGCTTTCCTGCCCAAACTTCGTTCTGTCTATCACTCCTGTCTCCATGAACTTTCAAGCCTATTTTCCGAACGAGAACGTCTTTGCAGTCGATTCCAATTCTGACTCCCACATCAAGCCCACTCTCGCTTTTGATAGAAGGAATAAATATTTCCGAACAGAATGTTTTAAAGGTAACGGCTGATGCGAGAGCGATATGGGGCTGAGCAGAATCGAAAAGTCCAAATACTCCGTCGCCCTTAACGTCGATATATTTCGAATCGAATTCGTGAAAGAGTCTCACAGCAGTTTCAGAAAACAATCGGTAGGCTTTAGCTGTAGTTCGGGGATTGGCGCTCGCGCTGAACTTAGTCGACCCACGCATGTCGACCACGACGGCTATTACCGATGGTATCTTTATCCAATGAATAGGATTAGTTATTGGGATTCTAGGGGTATCCGGTATTTTATTTTCTACTGTGACAGTAGGTTGCTTGTTGAAATGCGAAATTTCGCTGTCAATGACTGAACGAAAAAGTGAAGGTAATTGGGTCGCTGAAATGTTTAAAGTTACCAATTCAAGTCCTCATTTGGATCGATTGAGATTTAGGTATAATACTGCTGCTAAAATGGGGGTGATTAGACCAGACATGGCCAACCAGATTCCGAATTTGAAATTGATGTACTTATTCCAGGTAATCCTTGAATTAACTATGATCTGTTCTGCCAAGTCCCGATCCGCCGCAGTAAAGCTGGTCGATGTTCCACGTCTTAGATCAAGCAGCGAGAGCAGCGCATCTGGCTGGTATTTCTTGATATGACCGTAAAAATAAATGTTGTCGTGTTGATCTGGTAGTTCTCGGTCGTATGTCCAAGGGAGTCTAACTTGTGGCAAGAACGAAAGGGTCCCTACTATGGCAGCTAAGATGCAGAAGATGACAAGGCCGCATGAATATATCTCGATAGGCAAACAACCCATTATATCTTTATATGATTGAATAAGAGCGACCGATATTGACGTGCAAAAGACGACAAGCACACCGTTCTTAGCTTCGCCAAACTGAAGCCACCTATTCACGTTTTCAAATATTTCTTTTAGGTCAGGATTCACCTGCTAAGCTCCCTTCTCGAATTCTCATTATTGCACTAACGGCTTAGCCCCAGTGTCTAACCATTCTCACTAACGTAGTGCGTTCCCCACTACGTATCCAGCTAATGACATAAAATTCCTAAAAAACTCTTTTTACGCCTAGAGAGGGCTAATTTTGTGGTCAAAATGGCATCTGGTGGATGGTCATTTTTTTATACCCGCAATCTTTTGCCGATAAGCGTAAGTGCCAAAATGGCGAGTGATGAAGAAGGAGTGGATCGTGGAAGAGCGCATTGACAGTCAAATATTGAGAAGGTATCAGATCGAAGTCGGGGAAAATCGGTCAGGTTATCGAATTCTACTCGAAATAATTTTCTGATTGTTTCGATAACAAAAACCCCAGTGCTTCGGCGCTGGGGTTTTTTGTATTTGGATTTTTTAGGTTTGGTCTTGTGCCCTGGGGCACATTCTACTTTCCCAGTATCGGCTTTGTGCCCTGGAGCACATTCTACTTTCCCAGTATCGGCTTTGTGCCCTGGGGCACATTCTACTTTCCCAGTATCGGCTTTGTGCCCTGGGGCACATTCTACTTTCCTAGTATCGGCTTTGTGCCCTGGGGCACATTCTACTTTCCTAGTATCGGCTTTGTGCCCTGGGGCACATTCTACTTTCCCAGAATCCAGGGCGTTGGGGGCAGAATTGTTCTCTACAATTTCGATAAGAGTAGGAGCAGCGGAGGGCCGAAGCGCCTTTTTCGAAGGCTATCGCGGATATATTCAAGCGGATAGCTACGTAGACTATTCGGCACTAAAAAATGTTGAAGGATCATATTAGTAAGTGATTCAGTTCCTGTGAAACGTAAGGTTCACGACGTTATCAAAGCAAGCGATAAATCAGAAAAAGCTCAATTGGCAAATTTTGCTATCTGTAAGATAGCCTAGATTTTTGCTATCGAAGCTTCTATTGCCGATAAGAGTTTGGAAAAGATTCGCGAAGTTCGACAGGAAAAGACGAAGATTGCATTTGAAGAGTTAAAAGCATGGGCTAAAGAGATGAGTACAAAAGCTCCTCCCAAATCTCTTACAGGCAAAGCTATTGCTTGCCTTCTCGGACAACTTCCTAAATTAGGATACTTGATCAACGATCCCATCGTCGGCCCAGATACTAATGTAGTTGAGAATGCTATCACACCGTTCGCCGTCGGGCGTAAGAACTGGCTTTTCAGGGATACGGCTCGAGGAGCCGATGCGAGTTTGAATTTATTTAGCTTCGTTATCACCGCGAGAGCCAACGGTATCGAGCCATACAACTATTGAAGGAAGTGTTTCCCGAGTTGCCAAAGGCCGTGTACATCGAGGATAGTTAGCTTTCTAGCGAGTCAAGCAGAAGCCCGGGTGAATAGCTCAGCGTATACGCTGCGATCCGTATTAGCTGCCCTAAACTCTAATGAATTCCTACCTGTGTACTGTCAGTTTTCTAGACAATTGCCAGGATCGAGTCGCATATGAAGGACCTAACACATCTAAATCATTACTCAGCGACATTGGTTAAGATAATGCTTTATGGTAGGGGCGGCTGTTCTCAGTGGGGAAGCTTAATGACTTGAGCTAGAGATTTCACATTGTGACAAGCTGATCTGAATCATAACTGTTGTCTGGAAAACTGTTGGAGTTGCGAATGTCCGAGAAATTAAATCAAGCTATAAAAAATGCGGATAAGAGAATGCTGATTACACTACTCATTCTTATAACTTCTGGGATAGTCGTTGGTATTTCGGATCTACGAAGCGCTTTCACAATACTCAGTGTAACAGCAGGTGCTTTTGTAGGAGTTCTAGTCTACCGAGTTCTAATTAAGAGAGAGTATAATAAATGAGATTCATAATTATCCTTTTGCTCACAATAAGTGGAACAGGATTTTCTCAGAGTTCAATCAAATCCTACTCGGATAAAATGTGTTTTTATCCTGGAATAACTTGCCCAGAAATCGGGGAAGACTATTTTACCATTGTACTACCAGGATCAACTGAAATAGCCAAGGTCACCATTGCTGATATTAATGCTATGAGGGATGAGGTGGTCGCACAATTGCCGCCTATGAACATGTCCATCCCTGTGGCCCAAAGAGCGAAACTAAATGGTTATAACAGAAGAAAATTAGATTTAGAGATTGCTCGACAAGCATGTGTTGCTGGGGCCGGTCTTTGTGCAGTTGGTTCCACTCTTTTGGTTCATCCTGCTTTGATTCTAGCTGGCGCTTCTGTGTGTATCGGTAGCGGATTGGTGTGCGCTGTTGAAGTTCGTAAAAGAGAGCTTCTCTTAGACCAACTCATTGAAGAGAATAACGCAAAAATTTCAGAGACCATGAAGGCTGCGCTCGAAGCGCAAGACACGAGCGCGGACAATCCCAAATCCGGCGGGAATGGTGGAAACGGACTTACAAAAAAAGTACGCATAGTAACGAAGTGCGCAAAAGGAAGAGGCACAGAAATAACTACCGGCGGCGTTAAGTGGAAGCGCCCTCCGCAAGAAGTCTGTTGGCAAACACTCCAGTAGAAGTAAAGCACTCTCCTTTGGGTAAATGCGTTACCTCAACAGGAAACGCATTCCGTATTTGTGTTTCAGTGCCGCCGGAATCTCGGATTGCTCCTTCCAGGGCGAAGATTGTGAGTTATCTTTTCAAGGGCGAGATTCGAATGTTCAAGGAATTCATTCAGCTTCCCTTTTCTGGGGTGACTCTACCAATTTCTTCACCTAGTTGTCAGATCAAGTCGTAGCTTTTACATGATCACACTCTTAAAGCGCGCTGATCTCAGGTTTCGTTTGTTTAGAATGGTGAAGTCGAGCGCAAACGGATGAGGTTATCGAATTCTACTCGAAATAATTTAACGATTGTTTCGATAACAAAGACCCCAGAGGCTTTACGGCTTCTGGGGCTTTTCGATTTTATATGTGATGATCTCTAAAAATGCATCTG
>SEDW01000941.1 GCA_004193325.1 Pseudomonadota bacterium
TTGCTGAGCACTATCGCCAAGGCAGAGTTTTCATTTGTGGAGATGCCGCTCACGTTCATCCACCAACGGGCGGACAGGGCCTTAATACAAGCCTGCAAGATGCCTACAATCTCGGTTGGAAATTGGCATCGGTCTTGAACGGCGGGCCGCTGACGCTTCTAGATAGTTACGAGAGCGAACGCCGCACAATCGCCAAAGGAATGCTTGAACTGGCCACCGGCATCATGAAGAAAGCTCAACTCGGGCGTGGACGTGAGACTCATCAGTTGGACCTTGCCTACGAAGACAGTCCTATTTCTTTCAAAGGCTCGATTGATAAACGGGTTGTCGGCGCAGGCAATCGCGCGCCGGATGCTAAGTTGCGAGGAGCCGGTGGTAGGATGAGACAAATTTTTGATCTCACTAAGGGGACTCACTTTACCCTGCTAGTAAACGGGGCAATAAAAGTGCCGGAAAGACTTCAACGTCAAGGCCTGAGAATTTTTCAGATAGGGAATCAATCTGAGCTGCAGGATGAATTTCTAGAGTTTCAGAAATACTATGGGCTTTTAGAGGGAGAGGGTGTTTTAATTAGACCGGATGGTTACATTGCGGGGATCTTTACTAGTAGCGAGCTAACAACTGCTGAGATCTACCTTCAGAGCTTAGGTCTGCACACTATCTGATGCGTGATACTCAAGATTGGTCAGCCCTTTCGAAAAATTTATTATGGGATAGTTCATGATACTCAGACTATTCATATTTGCTTTTTTTGTGCTGACTTCTTTCGAAAGTGGTTGGGCTCGCAATCGCAATGAGAGGCCGGTCGGCTATGAGGATTATGAGAAGTGGCCAGGGGAAAAAACTATTACATCTATCAATGGAAAACTTGTAGTTCCTAGGCTCGTTGGAAGAAACTATGGTGCTTTGAAGGGTACATCAAAGTGGAACGATATACTTTCGGGTTTTAAAGTGGAAGTGGTTGGCTCGGTGAAAAATGCAGCAGGTAAAGGGATTATATTGACTCAAGATCCTAAGGCGGGAGAACTCGTTAAACGAACCGGTCAGATTAAAATTACTATTTCAAATGGTGAGTCTTTTCCATTGTGAAGCTAAATGCAAAACCTTCAATCATCCACCCCAAGAGTAACAACATCACTCGTCGAACTCAAGTTACTCAAACTCACACCCAACAACCGAATCTTCTTCTTCCCGGCCTCGGTCGTCTTCATCAACGCCCGAGTCACCTCAAGCATCTCTTGCGCCGAGTCCGTCCAATCCGCGATTGTCTGACTCCTTGTCAGCTGGGTAAAGTCTGAGTACTTCACCTTCAGGACGATCGTCTTCCCTCGAATCGAACGCTTCTTAAGAGAGTGCTCCACGCTCTCACAGAGCGTAACCAACTCCTTATCGAGCAAGGCCAGATCCAACAAATCAGTCGAGAAGGTATCTTCCTTCCCTAAAGACTTCCGCTCCCGATGCACCTTCACCGGCCGCTCATCAATCCCGCGTACCCGATCATAAAGCCAAGGCCCCATGTTCCCGAGCTCTTCTTCCAAAGCCGATGCCGACCAGGTCCAGAGATCCCGGCAGTAGACAAAGCCCGACTTCTGAAGACGCTTCTCTGTCGCCGGGCCGATTCC
>SEDW01000136.1 GCA_004193325.1 Pseudomonadota bacterium
TTGGACGAGACTCTAAAGAGCTACAAAGAGCAAGATATTTCTATCGTCGGCATCAATGGCGGCGACGGCTCTATTTCTCAAATTATCACCCGCATGGTCTCTATCTATGGCGACAAACCCTTGCCACTCTTTGCCGTTCTACGTGGCGGCACGATGAATCTTATCGCCTCGCAACTCTCGATCACGGGAAGTCCGGTTGAGAATATTAAAAAACTCGTGGCTTTGGCTCAGACCAATAAGGCCTTACCCACTCAGCGTTTGTCGACGTTAAAGATCAACGAGATCTACGGCTTTCTCTATGCCGACCAGTCGTCGACCGCTATTTTGGAAGAATTCTACCGAAAAAAATCCGGGCATCTCGGAGCCGCCTGGCTTGCGACCAAACTCACGAGCAGCTTTTTGGCCAAAGGCCCGCTCATCAAGAGCATCGTGAAGTCCCACCCGCTGACAGCCACCTTCAAACCCACAGGCAAGCTCGACCGCATGGTCCTTGGCTGTTTTGCTGGTACGATCACCAAATTTCCTATGGGATTTCCGTTTTTGCCACTCGCGCGCCGTTACCCGAACCACTTTCAGGTGACAGCCGTAACGTCTAAGGCAGACGCCCTCCTCTGGAACATGCCGCTCATCCTTTTGCTCCAGCGCGAAGGCCGTTCGATTGGCAAAGAGAGCTTTTGTGTTCGTGAAGCCAAGCTCCAGTATGATGACGAAGCTCATTTTACGGTCGATGGCGAGATCTACAAGGCGCCCCGGGGCGAGATTCTCATCGAAGCGGGACCCTCTCTCCGATTTCTATCCATCTAACGGATTTTCCTGCTCGGCAAAATTTGCCATAATAGAGAATACCGAACCAACAGAGGCAATCGATCCGGCAAACTCGCGTTTGCCAGACCACCGTTCCTCAGCCTTTCGGGCGACAGCAACAGTGCGACCCACACGGATTATTTATGGATGTTTCAAGCAACGCAAAGAATAAGGTCAGCAGGGCCCCAGACAGTTCCCATGTCGAGAGCTCGGTTGAAGATTCCCTTAATTCCCTTACGACAGGTCTGTCTATGCGCTCGAAAACTCTGCCTCCGCCTCCCGAATGGGCTATCGCTCAGGCTCTCGGTATAGAAAAAGTTTCCACCTCATGGCTTGCCGGAGATGGTTCGGACCGTTGCTACTATCGCATTCAGGCTGCTGAGCGCAGCTTTGTCTTGATGCAGCTTTCCGGTGACGATGCCCTTCAGCTGCAAAAAGACGGCTATGAATGGGTAAAAATAGGTCGTCTCCTGCACGATCACGGGATCTTTGCGCCGCAAACCGTTGCAGCTCTGCCCGACTTCGCGGCTCTCATCATCGAGGACTACGGTGACCTCATGATGGAAACGCGAGCCATGGCGAGCCTTGAACAAAACGATCGGGCGTCGGTACTCAAGCTCTACCGGCAGTCCTTTGATATTCTCGCGCGTTTCCTGCAGATTACCGAAAAGGGCCAATCCAATTGGGTCGATCGCTCCTTTGATGCGGCGCGCCTTGATTGGGAACTCCACTTCTTTCAGGAGCAGTTCATCAAGGGCGTCCTGGGCTGGACGTTCAACCCAAGCGAGCAAAAAGCCTTTGACCATGATGTGAAGCTCATCTCTGAGCAACTCGCTTCCAAATCCCAGTACTTCGTCCACCGCGACTTTCACTCGAGAAACGTCATGGTGAAGAACAATAAGCTCGCGGTCATCGATTTTCAGGACGCGCGTCTTGGTCCCGCGACCTACGATCTCGTTTCGATTTGCTTCGATTCCTACATTCCTCTTGCAGCCGATGAGCGCCGCATGCTCGTCCTCGAAGGTTGCGACTACCTGGTCGACAAGGTTCCAGGCCTTGATCGGACCCTTTTGCTCGAAGAATGGGGCCCGATGCTCCTCCAGCGTCAGCTCAAGGCTCTCGGCAGTTTCGGCTATCTCACGACCCAAAAGAATCGTGGCAACTACCTGAAATATGTTCCGGCAGCTCTCGAAACTCTCTCGACCGAAAACGTCGGCAACTCGAAGTGGGGCTTTCTTTCGATCGACCTGATCGAAGGCATCAAAGCCCGTTGGAAGACGCCTGTATGAAGGCACTTCTCCTTGCAGCCGGCTTTGGCAGCCGGCTCAAACCTCTGACCGATCATGTTCCAAAGCCGCTGACTCTCTTTATGGGTCAGCCCATTCTCGACATCGTCTACCGTCAGGTGACGAGTGCCGGGATCGAGAGCGTCGCTGTGAATACGCATCACCTCTCGGAAAAGATCGCGGCGCATATACAAAAAACAGCTTTGTATAAGCAGCCTATACAGATTTCCTATGAAGAGGAGATTCTCGGGACCGGTGGGTCGATCAACCCCTTACGGCCCTGGCTCGGATCCGATGATCTACTGATCTTCAATGGCGACATCGTCACCTCGCTCGATCTCAGCGCTTTTTGTAAAGCGCACGAAGAGCAAAAACCCATTGCCAGCATGGTCCTACTCGACCACAAAGAAGGCACAACCCCGGTCTGGGTCAAGGACGGGCGGGTCGTATCCATTGGCGAGCCTTCGCCGGGCGCTCTTAAACGCACCTTTGCCGGCATCTTTGTCGACGTTTTGCCTCAAAGTGGCTTCCAGAGCGTGATAGACACCTACAAAAAGCTTTTGGGAACGCATAAGGTGTTCGCCTTCGACCATCCGGGCTACTGGGCGGATCTTGGTATTCCCAAGGATTATCTCGAAGCCCATCGAGAGCTCTGGCAGCATCCCGCACGCACGTCGATCCTGAAGGCGCTAGAGCTTGATTCAAGCGGCTGGAATTGGAGCGAGGTGGATGAGACTTTGTTTATCGATGGGCCGCTGCAGGCTGGATTTAAACAGAGCTTTGTCTTTGGCGATGTTAAGGCTGATCAGCCTATACATATACAGCGCTGTATAGTCTATGCAGGGATTGAGTTGACTAAGCATAGTCACGAAGAGAACAAGATCATCACGCCTTACGCGAGACTAAACATAATTTGAATAGATGATTGGGATGAATAGGCGAAGAGGGATAGAGAGAGAGAGTGTGCTGAGGAATTTTTGAAGAATTTTTCTTTGGGGGAGAGACCAGCTTCGATGCTTGTTTTTAAAATCCTACGCGCTATAAGTCTTCTTCTAAAGTCATTGCGTATGTTGATTTTTAAAACATGCTTTCGGCGCTTACAATTGGGTCAATTTACAAAGAGACGAGATACAAAGTTCAAAGTTATTTCATTCTGTCTGAAACTATCGGATCTTAAGTAACGTGATACATACGGTTCGTGTGTTTTTGAATTCGGTCTTCTAAGAATCAGATCAAACGTGCAACTAGGTTTTGGCTGTTGATGTGGCTGAACTGGTCTACAACTTGGTCGTTAGCAACTTCGATAGATTTTGTTGATTTAGAAACTGTTTTGCTTTTTGTCTTAGAAACTTCTTTGTCTGCTTTAACTACTTTTTTCGAAACTTCTTTTACTTTAACGGCTGCAACTTTTGTAGAAACTTCTTTGTGTAGATCGGCAAGTTTTGCATGGTCGATGTAGTAAACTTTTGTGCCGGCTGTCAAACGATCTGGATTGTCGATTTTGTCGTTTTGGCGCCAGATCAATTTCCAGAGAGAAGAGTTACCGAAAACGCGTTGTGCGATTGTAGCAAGAGTATCGCCTTGGCCAACTTCAACTTCTGAACGACCGATTCCTTCGTAAGCGCTTGCAAAAGTAGTCGTTGTCTCTGTGAGTTGGTAGTAAACAACGTCACCTGGGTAGATCAACTTAGGATTTGCGATGCCTGTGAAGTCTGCGATCTCTGTCCACTTGTTGGTGTCACCGTAAACGCGTTGAGCGATTTTGCCGAGTGTGTCACCCTTTTGAACGATGTAAGCCATCTTCGAACCGAGTTCTGGAAGACCAGGAGCAACAGGTGAGCCTGATACTGGAGCAGCAGCTGGGGCAGCGGCAGCAGCAGTTTCAACTGGAGCAGCAGCAGCGGCACCGTTTTGCGCGAGGTTATCAAAACCTGCTTCAGGAGCTGGAGCAGCGGCAGCAGCATTGCCGCCATTCATTTCGTCGATGATTTGAGAAAGGTTCTCGTCGCCAGTCGGAGCGGCTTCGCCAGTTCCTTCAGCGCCAAGAGCCGCGTTGCCAGATTCAGCACCGTTGCCGAACTCATTATTAGCAACTGCGTTTCCGCCTTCGTTGTTACCGAAGTTATTTCCTGCGTTCTCTCCGCCTTCTTCATTGTTAGCGGTGTTCTCATTGTTGCCTTCTTCGCCTTCGGCGTCGGCAGCTTCATTACCTTCTTCTGTAGTGACTTCATCTTCGGCGCCTTCTTCGGAGCTCGAACACCCAACCGTCATCAGATGGGTTGCTGCAAACAGATACGTGATACCAATTAATTTAACCAAACTTCTCTTCATGAGATGCGCTCCATACTAACGTTCTCCAACGTTCTATTCATAAAAAAACCTCCAACAGGCTTTCCTTGCTTTCTTACTCGGAAGAAAGATCGGAGTCCTTTAATCATTAAAATCCGAATCACGCTCGGCTACAATCGGCAGCGATTACCTGCTACAAATTCGATATCATTGGCCTCTTCAACGTTCTTCAGCAACTTGTGAATATTCAGTTTGGATGTTTGATCAATGAGGATGCGCCCTTCTCCTAAGACTAGTCGGCAATCTTTGTCCTAGCTGCGCAGTATACTGTTGAGGCTAGTGAGGCAAACATTGACCGGAGTGAGAGCGGCCAGATAAGCTAGAGATACAGTTCTATCTATATTTGCGATTGCCCATTAGTTGTGGGTCGATTATGACAAGCCTCCCAGAGTAGGGAGATAACTCTATGACATCCTCGATTCCGTTTGAGCACATAACAGTCCTTCGCGAAGAGCTTTTGGACAGTCTAGGCCTAACCCCAGGTGATTATGCAGTCGACTGTACAGCAGGCGGCGGAGGCCATACGCAAGGGCTTTTGGAGCGAGTTGGACCAACGGGCAAGGTAATCGCCATCGACCGCGACCCCTGGGCTCAGTCGGTGCTCAAGGCGCGCTTCGCCAAAGAACTTGAATCCGGTCAACTCGAACTCCTTGCAGTCCCCTTCTCTCAGATTTCAGCTGAGCTAAGTCAAAGAAACTTAGTCGGGAAGATCCAAGGACTCTGTGCAGATATTGGCGTGTCTTCGCCTCAGCTCGACGCCGCTGAACGCGGATTCTCCTTTGCCAAAGACGGTCCACTCGATATGCGCATGGATCAAACGCAGGGAATCACGGCCGGAGATATCGTGAACGGGTGGTCGGTGCAGGATATGTCCCGCCTTTTCCGCGATTATGGCGAAGATCCTCAGGCTAGGCGCATCGCCCAGGCCATTGAACGGGAAAGAGCCCGCAAGCCCTTTGAACGAACTCTGGACCTCGCGGATCTCATCGCCGCCTCTGTTCATTACAAGGAACGCAGCCGTAAGCATCCGGCGACAAGGGTGTTCCAGGCTCTGCGCATCGAAGTGAACGGCGAACTCCGGGAATTGGAAGCGCTTTTGGAAAGTGTTGGTCCAACTCTCAAGGAAAATGGCCGCTGCGCGATCATCAGTTTCCATTCGCTTGAGGATCGACTCATCAAGCTTGCCTTCCGCGCTCTCGCCGAAGGCCATACGAAACACATCGACAAGCGACTGCCGATCACCGCTGTTGAGATCGACAAGCTTAAGCGATTCACAATTATCAAACCATTTCCGAGCATTCCCGGGGAGATCGAACTTGAGAAGAACCCGCGAAGCCGTAGTGCGAAACTGAGAGTCATCGAAAAAAGAGGAGAGTGACGAATGAAATCGTTCTTTAAGACACTTTGGTATCAAGCTCCTTTGGCAATTCTTGCTACACTATTTGTAGTCGCAAGCTTGAAAGCCTACGTTCGCATTCAGACAACCTTAATTGGTTATCGAATCGGGCAATTCAAGCAAATGGAATCGGAACTGTTGGAGACCCAAAGTACCTTAAAGATGGAACTCGCAAAGATTTCGACCAAACAAAATCTTTTGCAAACATCGGGGAAAGGGGCACAACCAAATAGTGAAGGCTGGGCGGTTCATTGAATATCCAATCCCTGATGAAACTCTACCGCCAATGGACTCGTCCAAAACAGGCAGTTGAGTCGTTTCGAAGTCAGCGAAGTAAAGGTCTAAGCATTGGATTTTTCGTCGTCTTCGCAATCGTAGCCGTCAGGGCTGTCACGATCCAGGTCCTCTCCCCTAGTGCGGATATTCTCGAAAATCTGGCTCGTCGCCAGTATCAAAGCAAAATTGATCTGGCTCCCTACCGGGGCAACATCTATGACCGTCGCGGGGAGCCCCTCGCGATCAGCATCCGCCGTCCCTCGTTCTACATCAATCCCCGCGTCTTCGATCCAAACAAAGAAGAAATCAAAAAGCTCGCAAAAATTCTGAATATGCCGCCGGCGAAGGTGAAATCCATCGCCGACAAAAAAAGCTATTTTGCCTGGATGGCGAGAAAACTCGAGCGCACGCAGGCCGATCAGATTAATGAGCTTAAAATCGAGGGCATCTGGGAGATTTCGGAGCCTTCGCGCTTTTATCCAAGCGGCCTGCAAATGGCACCTATCCTTGGTACTGTCGGTATCGATAATAACGGCATGAGCGGCCTCGAGCTCGCTTATGAAAAAGTTTTGAAAGGCGATAATCTCACGACGATTCGTCACCGCGATGCACGCGGAAAGCCTATCTATCAAGACTCCATTCTCGCCACTCCCGAAAAAACGGGACAAAATATTGTTCTGACGATCGATAGCGCAATTCAGGATATTGCACAAACCGCCCTGGAAAAAGGCCTCAATGAAGCGCAGGCGAAGAGTGGATTTGCTCTTGTCTCGGATCCTCACACGGGCCGAATCCTCGCGATCGCCAATAAAAGTCTGCGCCCGCACGCGGGTGTCGTCGAAGATGAAACTCTAAGAAACTTCGGACTTGCCGATACGTTTGAGCCTGGTTCTGTCGTCAAACCCCTGCTCATCGGTAAGGTTTTGGACGCTGGCCTGGTAAAGATGGATGAGGTGCACAACACCTATAACGGCTTTTATCGCGAAGGCAGCATCAAGATTCATGACGATCACCCGGCTGCAACGATGACAACGGAAGATGTCATCGCTCACTCGAGTAACATCGGCACCTTTGCTATCGTGCGCCGCCTTGGTCCTGAGCGCCTTTATAACTCTTATTTGGACCTTGGTTTTACCAAGCCTGAGCAGCTCATGGGCATCGCGGGACAAAGCCGCGGCCGTCTGTCTCGCTATGAAAAATGGGCTCCCTCGCGCTTTGCTAACCTTGCCTTCGGTCAGGGTATTGCCGTCACCGCCATGGAAATGGTGCAGGCCTACGGCGCTGTCGCCAACGGCGGAACCTTGATGAAGCCTTATATCATCGATCATATTGAATCGGCTGAGGGCGGTATGCTCGAAGCACGATCCTCAGAAATGCTGCGCCGCGTCTATTCTCCTGAAGCCGCCTTTAAGATTCGTCAGGTGCTCCAAAAGACGGTTGATGAAGGCACAGGATCCAAGGCAAAAATAGCGGAATATACAACTGCTGGTAAAACGGGAACCTCACAAAAATTCGATATCACCATTCACGCTTACTCCCCTAACCTTCGCGTAGCTGGCTTCATCGGTTTCGCGCCCGCAACCGATCCCCATCTCGTGATCTATGTCGTTGTCGATGAACCCGGTACCAAGACTGGTTACGGCGGAACCCTGGCGGCACCTATCTTTAAAGAGATCGCCGAAGAATCCCTTCGCTATCTCAACGTCGCCCCTGATAAAGTCGTCGTGCCTAAAGACGTTCTTGCTAAGGGTGTCCTTCCTAGTGCAAAAAAGTCAGCTAACTAGAATCTCTCGCTTAGGGGAAATTCGTCATGCTTGCATCATTCATGAGCAGTCACGGCTGGGACTTCAAATCTTTAAAAGTGCCTGAAAATCTGGCCGGACTCATTCAGACTGACAGCCGCAAAGCCGGCCCGGGTCAATGGTTTGTGCCTATCGTCGGGGAAACTCACGACGCTCACGATTTTATAGAAAAAGCCTGCGCTCTGGGAGCCTCGGGTTTTCTCTATGCGCGTGACCGGGCTGGCAAGATCAAGCCTGAACTCCTCTCCCGAGGCATTGCCGTCGACGACACGTATAAGGCCATGCAGGATCTCGCCAAGTGGTGGCGTGCCGAACATAAAAACTGTCTCGTCATCGGCATCACCGGATCGTCCGGTAAAACCAGTGTCAAAGAGCTTTGTGCCGAGATGCTCAAAAGTCTCGCACCGACGCTTAAAACTGCCGGCAGCTTAAACAATGAGCTGGGCGTACCTCTCACTCTTCTGCAGATGACGGACGAACATAAATTCGCAGTTATCGAAATGGGCGCTCGCCACAAGGGCGATATCGCTTTTCTGACGAATATCGTGCAGCAAAATGTCGGTGTCTTGATCAACGTCGGCACGGCCCATGTCGGTGAGTTCGGTGGACGCGAAGCGGTCCTCACTGCGAAAATGGAAATCGCGCAGGCCGATCATTCCGTTTATTTCCGCGATGACGAGCGCATTCATGAATCCATGCTGAAAAAGGCTAAACAAAGGCTTAGTTTCGGCCGGCATCCGGAAGCTGATGTTCGTATCGTCAAAGACAGCTGCGACGCTCAGGGCCAGCTCCACATCGAACTCAGCATCAAAGGTCAGATAAAATCTTTTGTGCTCCCCTACTTCCATGAAGTCTACGGGCTCAACGTTGCCTGCGTTTTAGCCATCGCCGAAAGCCTTGGCCTGCCGATCGACGCCTGCATTAAAGGCCTCAAGGCTTATAACGGCATCAAAGGCCGTTTTCAGGTGCATCGCATGGAGAGCTACACGCTTATCGATGATGCCTACAACGCAAACCCTCAGAGCATGCGGGCCGGCCTTGAGACTCTGAAAAAGGCCTACCCCGATAAACGAAAAGTTCTAATCCTCGGCGATATGCGCGAACTCGGCGAAGAAACTGAACACGCCCATCGCGAAATCGGTGCCTACTGTGCTAAAGACATTAAGCCCGAACTCCTCGTCTCTGTCGGTGAAAGCAGTCAGTGGATGCATGAAGCCGCTAAAGCCAACGGACTCGGTGCAGACAGGCTTTTACACTATGCAAGCGTCGAGGACGTTTTGCCCAAGTTGAAAGACTTGGTAAAGCGGGGCGATCTGCTTTACGTAAAAGCTTCAAATGGTTTAAAATTATTCAAAATCATCGATACGCTGCTGGCAACATAAGGCAGGACTAAAAATTGATCTATAACATCGTGCATCAGCTTGTAGACACAATGAGTGTATTTAACGTGGTTCGTTACATCACGTTTCGATCCATGGCGGCACTCCTCAGCGCCCTTGCCATCAGCCTTATGCTGTCGCCCTGGTTCATCAAAAAGCTCAAGGGTCGGCAGATCGGTCAGCAAGTCCGAAATGACGGTCCTCAGTCGCACTTTTCCAAAGCCGGAACCCCAACGATGGGTGGCGGCCTTATCCTCGTCGCTACGATCCTTCCCGCCCTCCTCTGGATGGACTGGATGAACCCTCATCTCTGGCTCGTGACCGTGCTCACGCTTGGCTATGGTTTGATCGGGTTTATGGACGATTATCTAAAAGTTTCCAAAAAGAATACCAAGGGTCTTTCCAGCCGTAAAAAGCTGATCGGACAGTTTGTGATCGCGAGCGTGATCTGCTCGATTCACTATTCGATCTATCAGAATTCAACCCTTCACTTTCCGTTCTTTAAGGAATGGATCATCGATCTGGGTTGGCTCTACATTCCCTTTACGGTCTTCGTCATCGTCGGTGCGAGTAACGCGGTGAACCTCACCGATGGTCTCGACGGCCTTGCGATTGGACCGACCATGACCACAGCCGGTTGTTTCCTCATCCTCGCCTACGTCGGCGGCAACATTAAATTCTCGGAATACCTCCAGCTTCACTACTTGAAAGACACCGGCGAACTCGCTATCTTCTGCGCGGCTCTGATCGGTGCGGGTATGGGCTTTCTCTGGTACAACACCTACCCGGCTCAAGTGTTCATGGGGGACGTCGGTTCGCTGCCTCT
>SEDW01000942.1 GCA_004193325.1 Pseudomonadota bacterium
GCGTTCTGCTGGGCGTCGGGGAACATCGTCTCGAAGCGAATCGCTTCGCCATCACCCTTATCGCTCGTTGTCTGGGGAAGTCTTTATGCTTTTCCTCCAATTATGATCCTGTCCTTGATTTTCGAGGGGCCGCAGGTCTTCGTCTCGTCATTTGCTAATCTGCAATGGACGACTGTTGCCGCTGTGTTCTATCTCGTATTCCTCTCGACTTTTTTTGGTTACTCGATCTGGGGCTTTCTGATGAATACCTATCCTGCAGCAACGGTGGCGCCGTTTTCACTCTTGATTCCTATCGTTGGCTTTTCGAGTTCGTCGCTCTTCATGCACGAAGACTTTCCGATGTGGAAGTTGGGGGCTTCGGTTTTGGTCATCCTCGGGGTGGCAATTAATGTGTTTGAGGGCAGGATAAAAAGGGTTTTCTCGGCCAATTAATCGAAGTTTTCTACGAGGAGCAGATGATGGTTCGTAAATCTATTCGCAATCTTGACGAAATCGAGGCGGTAAACAACACGGCCGGAGAAAAATTTGCTTTAACACGAAAAAGACTGGCGGCTCCTACTGGAGGCAAAGAAATCGGTTGCAGCTGGTTTGAGGTGCCTCCTGGTAAAACAGCCTTTCCGCACCACGCTCATTACGGGAACGAAGAAGCGTTTTTTATCTTGAGTGGGAGAGGTGTTTGCCGCATCGGAGACGAGCGTTTTGAAATCTCAGCAGGGGACTACATCGCATGTCCTGCGGGTGAAGAGAATTCTCATTCGATACATAATACGGGCGAAGAGAGTCTGAGGTATCTAGGTATCTCTACGGCTCACGCAACGGACGTGATTGTCTATCCAGATTCTCAAAAGATTGCAGTTATCGGAGGAGCGGATATGCACAAAGGCTTGAAGTCGGCTCCGCTATCGAAGATGTTTAAAAATCCTGTAAACGTTGATTACTATCTGGATGAGTGATCCGGATTGTGAAGGAATGTGACTCGATGATGAGTGACATTACCTAGCGACTGGGAAGGTCGATCTTTTCGATCCTTGATGAATATATTTTTTTTGATGTAACTTCCTTGAGTATGCCGGCGAATCCTTCAGCAACTAAGTAATTTAGAAAGCTAAGGAGCTATCATGATTTGCAAAATTATTTCTCCCGTTCTTCTCTTCTCTAGCATTTTCGTTCTTGGATGCACCGATGGTCATTCGCAGGAAAATGCAGTGAATCATTTTAAAGTCACCGTGCAGAACGCGACAGCCGGAAATCTTTTATCTCCCTATCTTGTTATCGTCCATAAAGCGGATACCTCCCTCATCAACATCGGCGCTGTCTCGTCGCCCGGTCTGCAGCAGGTGGCTGAGACCGGTGCCACAGATATTTATCAGGCTGAACTTGCTGCGAATAACGATATTATTTCCGTATCTAAGGTTGCGGGAATGCCTTTGAATGCGGGCGAAGCTAGGGATGTTTTGGTAGACGCGCAGCAGTCGGTTGTCGACAGCGGTGCTCCAGTGGCAGTGGTTGAAGGCAAGATTAGTTATGATCGCGGCTTGAATCCGAATGGGAACGCGCCAGAGATTTTGCGTTGGGGCTCGATTGCGGCGGATGTTACGTTCTTTAAGCTTTGAGACGGTAGAGAGTTTTATTCTGATTGCACAGCGTTGATGCAAATCACCACTTTTTTCCGCGAGGGAGAAGGTGGCGATTTGCGTGCATATTGTGGGATTGGGTTTGAACCAATTTTTTTACTTAAGCCTGGCACAAGTTATTCCACCGACTTGATCAACCCAGCCATCATCTTGGACAGTTGTTCCAAGCAGGAATAACATTCGGAAAAGCGGGGTTCGGGGATTTCACCGATACTCTTTAGAACCTGGATTATGGCGACGCATTCGAAGATGGATCCGCGGGCTATCCGGAAATATTGTTTTTTCTCAGCATCGTGCCAGCGACCATTGCCTTCAGCAATATTCAAGGGAATAGATAGGGACGCCCGACCAAGCTGATCAAGTATTGTACGTTTGAGATTGAAGCGTGGCGTATAGGTCAAGGCGTTGGACAGTGCAACCCATTTCAAAGCAACTTGGTAGACATGTAGTTCTTCAAACGCGAATGGCATAATTATTCTCCTAAAAGAATTAATGTATGCGGGTCGCGAGAAAGAAGCGAAGGACATGGATTGTCTGTGGAACGGTCCGCTCCGCGCAGCGAAAGTCGATCTCCACTTACTACTTACCAATTACTAATTACTAATTTCCTCGTTCACGTATGCAATGTTGGCTTGTGGAGTTTTAAGTGACTGGAAATTAGTAATTAGGAATTAGTAAGTAGAAATTGGATTAAGCTCCACCAAAAAAAAATTCCTCGGTTCGCTGTCGCGGACCGAGGAATTTTTTTGGTGGAGCTTACCGGAGTCGAACCGGTGACCTCTTGCATGCCATAGCAGCGGACTAACAAATTATGGCTTATAAATAGCCAGCCTTTGAGAAAAAGGCAATAGTTTTCAGAGGCTCCTCAAAAGGGCTCTGGAAAACTGGTTCTGAGCTAAGCTCTAATGCTATTGGGGTTAACGGGTGAATTTTGGAAAGATTAAATTAATCCCGATAAGACTAACAATCTCGGCGGCTTGTAGATAAATTTAAATTTTTAGAAAAGGCCAGAAAATCTCAAGATTTCAATAGGTTACATCATTGAGTTTATAGTCTATAAACTAAGGGATTTCCTGCTCACATTTTAAGTTTATTTCGGTGGGGGTTGTGAGGGGTGAGCTTTCCAAATAAAAAAAGGAGCCTACGGCTCCCGAGAATTATTCATAAATTTTGATTATTGCTTCCTG
>SEDW01000943.1 GCA_004193325.1 Pseudomonadota bacterium
CAGTGGGCGGGTTCGTGCTGGTATTACCTTCGCTTCATCGATCCTTTGAACAATCACGAAGCTTGGGCCAAGGACAAAGAAAAATACTGGATGCCGGTCGACCTTTACGTCGGCGGTGTGGAGCATGCAGTGCTTCACCTGCTCTACGCTCGTTTCTGGCACAAAGTGCTCTTCGATTGTGGATTGGTCTCGACCAACGAGCCGTTCAAAAAGCTAGTGAACCAGGGCATGATTCTCGGCGAAAACGGCGAGAAGATGTCGAAGTCTCGCGGCAACGTCGTCAACCCCGATGATGTGATTGTGCAATGGGGCGCCGATGCTCTTCGTCTCTACGAAATGTTCATGGGGCCATTGGAAGCCGTGAAACCATGGAAAACGGATGGCCTCGTCGGTACGCACCGTTTCGTCAGCCGCGTCTGGCGTTTGCTGCTCGATGGCGAAGGCAAAGCAGCCCATACCGGTGCTGTGGTTTCGGAGGCTTTTGATAAGCTCCTTCACAAAGCGATCAAAAAGGTGACGGAAGATACCGAGGCGATGCGCTTCAACACCGCGATCTCAACGATGATGGAATTGACGAACGCGGCTTATAAAGAGCCGGCCTTGAGTCGTCAGGCCGCCGAGGCGATCATACTCCTCGTCAGTCCTTATGCTCCTCACGCTGCCGAAGAAATCTGGTCGCGCTACGGACACACGGAAACTCTTGCCTACGAGCCGTGGCCAAGCTTCGACGAGAAGAAGACCATCGACGACACGGTAACGATTTCGATCCAGGTCAATGGCAAGCTCCGTGGGACTTTGGATCTTCCAAAGGATATGGACAAAAACGCTGTGATTGCAGCCGCCAAAGCTCTCGAGGCCGTATCGAAACACTTCGAGGGCAAAGAGCCCGTGAAGGAAATCTACGTGCCGGGCAAGATCGTCAACTTCGTCGTGAAATAACCGACTGTTTAAGCACATCGAGGGGAGGAGGGAACTATTGCCCTCCTCTCCTTTTTCTTTGCACAATTGCTATAATAGGGGAAACAACTTGAGCCTATTATGCAGCGCAAACATTTCCTCGTTATCGCCTTTGCCTTCTGCTTCGTAAGCTATCTGAGCTTCTCCTTTTTTGTAGCGCCCTTGCTGCAAAGCAAAGCTCAAAAGAAAATAGCGGAATGGGTGAAACATTCCGGCATCGACGTCAAATTCCAGGAAGTCAAACTCCTCTGGAACGGCATCCGCGTCGTGCACCTTGAGATCTCCCGAGGCGACGATCGTATGAAGGCGAACGTCAAGGTCACCTTTGGCTTGAGCAGCAGCCAACCATTCATCAAGCCAAAACTTGTGACTTTCGAACGCCCGAAAATTATCATCTACCGAAATACCGCCGCTAAAGCAGCAGCTAAAAAAGATCCGGCTCTGGAAGTTCCTGATGCGATCAACGAGATCGAGCAGACTCTCACAGATCTCCTCGATCGGTATTTCAGTGCTGGCATTTCCGTTGCGCTGAACAAGGCTGATGTCAGGGTTTTCGATAGCAAAAAGGATTCCCTCCTCTCCATTCCATCGTTGAATCTGCGTTTGAACGCCGAAGACCGTAGTGCGCAGATCTCCACCAAAGAATTGAGTTTCAAGGAAAC
>SEDW01000944.1 GCA_004193325.1 Pseudomonadota bacterium
CAGGCTTGCACGGTGCAGCCTGGTGTCATCGCTTTGGGATAGAAGTAGAGAACCACATTCTTCTCGCCCTTGAAGTCTTTGAGACTGACCGTCTCGCCGTCCTGATTCAAGAGTTTAAAGGCCGGCGCCGCCTTGCCGATCGGCGCAAAATCTTCGAGTTCTGCCATACATCGAAATCCTTATTAAGAACCCGCCACACTCATGCCTGCAAAACGAATCTCTGGGCTAAAGAATCCTCGGCCGGAGGATGCCTCAAGATTCGATCCAATGCCCTGAACTGCATTAAGAAGATCATAGAAATTCGCCGAGAGAGTCACATCCTTCACCATCTGCTTTTCAACGCCATCGCGCATCAGAATGCCTTCGATCGCAAGAGAAAAGTGACCCGAGACAGCGTTCGTACCCGAGTGAAGACCTTTGAGTGATATCACTTTCAAGACATCGCCCTGATAGAGATCAGCCTTGCTCGTCGAGCCTACATCAAACACAAGCTGGGTCGGCGACACACCGAGAGAACCCTTGGCCCCACGGCTGCCGTGAGCCGTGCTCTTTTGTTTGAAGAATCGCGCCGTCGCCGAGTTGTGATAAAAGCTCTTCAAAACGCCTTTATCGATAACGGTGAGATCCGAATGCGGCATCCCTTCGTCATCAAAGGCGGAGTAGGAAAAGCCGTCTTTATATTTCGGCAAATCCCGCATCGTCAAACCCGAGTTGGCAATCGAAGTTTCGAGCTTCTTCCTGTAGTAGCTCGTACCCTCTTTAACCGCTTTGGCAGAAAACGCCCCAAGGTGCGCCCCAAGAATGCTTTCCCACTCATCGGTCGAGAATATCACATCGTAGCGCCCAGTCTGGATCGGCTTCGCTTCGAGAAGGCGCAGAGCCATCGTACTCGCCTCGCGAACGCACTCCGCAAGATCGAGTTCTGCAAAAGTACGGCCGATCGAGGACCCACTGTACATTGCTTGATTCTGCTCTGCACCAGCTAGGGCTGAAGTATAGGCGCTAAACGAGCGATCTTTCTGATAACAGAAAGTTCCAAGGTGGTTGGCATAAAAGCTTTCGCCTTCGCCATCGCTGTAGCCGCTGTAGGGCGAATTATGAATCCGCTTATCGACAGCAAGCACTTCCTGCTCAAGACGGATGGCAAGATCGATCTTTTCTTGCAGAGGAGTCGTATCCTTAACCTTCACGCGGTCGGGAATGAGAATGATATCTTCGGCGTTTTTCTGCGTAATGCTTTGATAAGGATCCGCAGAGGAATAGCGACTCGTCGCCTTCGCCTGCTCGACCATCATCTTCAGTGAATCCAGCTCAAGACTCTCTGAGGCTGAGATCCCAATCTTTTGATCCTGAATTACACGAATACCCACAGTCTGCGTACTCGTCACCTTGGATTTGTCGATTGTGCCTTTAGTGGCTTGAAGACTGAGGGACTGACCACGGCTCAGGATCACATCGCATTCCTGAATGCCGGCTTTCTTCGCCAGATCAATTATCTTGAAGCAAAGCTCTTTGCCACTGTTCCATTCCATTATGCTTCTCCTCCAACAAGGATCTCATCGACTTTGAGCGAAGGCTGACCAACTGTGACGTTGATCGATCCACTGACCGAACCGCA
>SEDW01000137.1 GCA_004193325.1 Pseudomonadota bacterium
CTTTCCTCGTTTCGCGCCGGAGTCCGTTCCATTTACACTCTTCGCCCTCTTTATCGGCGTCTCGATCTCCGTCACGGCCTTTCCAGTCCTTGCGCGGATCATCAAAGACCTTGGCATTCAGAACTCTCCGATGGCCGTCGTCACCATGGGCTGTGCGGCCCTCGATGATGTCACCGCCTGGTGTCTTCTCGCGTTGATCACCTGCGTCGCTGGCAAAGATCTTTCGCTCGCTTGGCAGATGCTAGCGCTGACTCTCGTCTTCGCTGCCGTCATGTATTTCGTTGTCCGTCCTTCGGTGACCCGCTTCGCACAGAGAGTCGAAGACAAAGGATTTAAGGGCGAGACCTTTACAATCATGATCGGGGGTCTTCTCCTCTCGGCGCTCGCGACCGAAGCGATTGGGATTCACGCACTCTTTGGGGCCTTCTTCCTTGGGGTGTTAATCCCGACGGAAAGCACGCTGGCGAAAAAGCTTCATCTTCGTCTCGAGACGTTGACAACGACGCTGTTCCTGCCACTCTTCTTTGTTTATTCGGGATTGAAAACGGATTTGACTCTGCTGACAGACCAGAGCGGTCTCTTACTGACGGCGACTGTCACAGTCGTGGCCATTATTGGTAAGGTCGGAGCTAGTGGATTGAGTGCTTATTTCACGGGCGTGAATAAGCGAGATTCTTTGGCCTTAGGACTCTTGATGAACACACGCGGACTTGTCGAGCTCGTCGTCTTGAATCTTGGTCTGGAGCTCGGCCTACTGACTCCACTGATCTTCAGTGCTTTCGTAGTAATGACCCTCATCACCACATTGATGACGACGCCACTTTTTATACTGGTGACGAAGCACAGTCCCTGGTTTGAGCGGGCCAATTCTTCGCCCAGTTCAAACCAAATGCGCGCTTAGTAGCTCGTATTACCGCCGAGCCCCAGTGAGTTCAATTCACAAGGCGTGACACCGGCAGACCCTAAGAATGCTTTCACGTAGAGATTTCCCCGACCAACGATCCCAGAGAATTCGGCCGCCTTATTTGTAAGGACTGCAGCAGTATTTCCCTGACTATAAAGCGCGGATCCTGTGACCCAAGTGGTACCGTTGTGGTAGTACCAGTTCGTGTTGTTTACAGAAAGCTGATATCTCATGCCTTCACTGCAGTTTTGCGCGCCAAGGGTCTCCGTTAAGCTGTTGAGCGTATAGAACGGAGTGCCTGTATTGTAGACAATAGTCGGTGAGACAGGATAGTGATCCGGCAGAACTGTATTTTCCCTAATTTCAGGGGAGCAAGGCGTAGGACCGCCGCCGTAAGCACAACCATCAGATCTGTCATCGCTCTCAAGCACCAATCGATATTGCAAATAGCGATTGGACAGATTCAGTCCATAATCCGCGAAGTTGATTGTCAAACGGTCGGCCGAGACCAGACCTGTTTTAGTAGAAGGTACCGAGTTATTGTTGAGTTCTGAGAAATAGGTCTGCATTGTCCCATCAGGACCTTTCCAGGCTGAGTTGCTAGGATCATCTGAACAGAATGCATTTGCACAAGTCTTAACTTGAGCCAACACACGCGTCACCCCACGTTTGTAGAGGTGTAGAGCTTCGGCGTCTGACAAGGCTCGATTCCACATTGCTGCTTCGTCGATATAACCTTCGAAAAATTCCGAGACATTGTTATGCGTACCAAAGAATGGGTAGGTAATACTTTTATCGGCAATGGCCGAGGTGCATCCTGAGATCAGCAAATCTTTGCCAGAGATAGTGCCGCAGGACCCATCAGCCAAGCTCGTAATAGTGTCTTGAACACCATCGACGAACAATTTCACCTTGCCTGCGGTTCGATCCGTAACCGTGACGATATGATGCCACTGATTATCAACGATAACCTTAGAACCTTTGACCTGGATACAATTCGCCGCTGACCCGGTGCAACCAATTCCAAAGTTAGCGTATTTATCCAGCACTCGCACAGTCCACCCGTTGCTGAAACCGTTGTAGCCGTTACTAAAAATTCGCGATGCTGTACCAGCTCCTAAAACTTTCGCTGTTCGAATCCATGTCGAACTCGAAAAGCTTCCTGTACCGAAGTTAGTCGAGGTGACGTTACCGAGGTTAACGTGCTGTCCCGCACCATTTAAACTGACAGCGTTACCAAACTTACCAGCAGCACCGGTGGTACTGCTAGAGGTGGCCGCATGAGCGCTCGACCCCGATCTATCCATGTAGTTGCCGCTCGTTTCATTAAAGTGCCAAAGACCCTTAATTCCCGTCATGATTCCAGATGAAATGGTTCCGTAAGCGCCGCTCGTCTCGCTGGTCGCGTTGTCCGGCAACTCTTTACCGTTGGGCTGGTTGGTAGAAATAGTCAGCGACGTCCATGGTGCTCCCGCATATCCCGAATCAATAAATCTTGAATCAAAAACACCCGATGCCCTAGGGTTTTGCCGCTCGAATACGAGATTGACTTCCGAATCACTGAGCGCAGCATTCCAGATCATCAAATCATCGAGATAACCCACGTAGTAAGTGCTTGATGGTTCGTGGCGACCGTAATAGAGGTTGGTCGGTGCCGAGAGAGTATTGGAACCGTTGTTATCGCTTGCTTGTAAAATGCCGTCCACGTAAAGCTTGAATACCCCCGTAGATTTCGTTCGAGTAAATGTTGCCATGTGCCAGATGTTATCGTTATGACGATATTTGGATCGAATAGATTTTTCAGTGGAGGTAGTCGAATTCCCAGTACCTGCTACGACGAAGCCATCGCATAGTGCAAGACCGAAATCATTAGTGAGGGATGACTTCTCACCCGAGACAAGCGCTGCACCGTGATGAAATGCTGTGCAATCACCAGTGGCGGCAGTCGAAACAGTTTTGAACCAGATGTTAATCGTGAAGTCATCGGTCACCGGATTACTGTGATAACCGTAATCGTTGCCATCAAAATAATAAGAGGTCCATCCAATTTTCTGTTCTCCGTTGGATTCTGTGGGCAAATTGCTTGAGGCCTGGGTGTTCCCTGGAAACATATCCAGTGCCGGACCGCCAAAATGAAGGAATTTAACGCGATTAGCAACTTTAGGGATCCAATTCTGATCGCCGGCACCGAAGCAGTTAAGAAGGTGTCCACCACAGTAAGAGTTCAATCCGAGTTTGAGGATATAATAAGGCGCTCCGAGACGTTCCGTCCCGCCCATACCACCCATCCAGTCTGATTCATACTGCCCATCGACCTGATCTTTGGCCAGTAGACTTACTGTACCACCCGTGTGATTAATCAAGCTGCTATCAAAGGTATAAGATGCTGCAGTCCCAGCGTCGTAGCCAATGGTAGTTGTCCAAGGGCGAATCACTCTTACTGTGAAATAGACTGTGCCGCTTACGTTCGCAGGGCTCGACCCTACGACGCGAAATTCGTAATTTTTAGCCGTATCAAACGCTGATTGCTGGGTCGAATTCGGAGTCCAGGTCAAAATCCCAGTTGAGGTGTTAAACGTTGCAGCTGCTAGTGATGTGCAAGCCGTTCCACCAGAATCCATTGTCGAATTCACAGTGTTATCAAAGAAGCAGGTGTAGGTAATTGTTCGACCGTCGTTGGTTGAATCGTTTCCAGTACTGTTATTAACGTTTACAGGGGTGATCGCAGTGTCCACGTAGGCATTTGTCGCGCTCGTTGAAGCCGACAGAACCGGAATGCTACTGTCGCCTGCAACCTCAATGTTTTTACTGCCGCCGATCGAATTCGCGGAGCCGGTAGTGGGCAAGGTAAGGTTGGCGTTATTGCCAACGGAATCTTTAATAGTGCCGCCCGAAAGCGCAGAGGTAGAAGCATAGTCAAGATCGAGTGATTTATCTGGACTTGCAACGGTGTAATCAAAGGTGAGGACAGTTGATCCGCTGCCTCCCGAATAACTCGCGTTTTTAGCGGGAGTTGTATTGAGAGCTAGAAGCGGAGTGCCCGTTACATTCACCGCTCGCGAGAAAGTCATCTGAATCTGCATCGAGTTGCCCGGACCGTAGACCCCATTTGCCTTGTTCGAAGTAACCGACGTGACTGTTGCCACGACTGCATCAATCACAATCGCTTTATTTGCGCCTAACGAGTTTGTTGCTCCAGGAGCAGGCAACGTTAAGACCGCGGCGTTACCTGCAGCGTCTTCGATGTTACCTGACAGAGAGTTTGTGGCCACATAATCGAGATCAGAGCTGCTGTTTCCACTGAGAACCGTATAGTTGAAGATCCTGGTTGCGGCCGCCGCACCTGTGACACAAACTGCATTAGTATTAGAGGCGCCTGTTCTCATAAGAAGTTGCGGATTACCTGTAGGTACAGAAACTGCCTCGGAGAATACGACCGAAACCGGCACGACCTGACCGATACCATAGGTACTGTCCGCGAGGGTTGAAGTCAAACTGAGAACTGTGGGAGCGACTGTATCGACCGTTAAAGAGCGAGTGCCAGTGAATGAGCTTACTCGTCCACCCGGATCAAACGCCTGAGCCTTGATAGTGTAAGTGCCGTCTGCCAGCGCCGATGGCGACACAGACCAAACGCCCGAACCATTCGCGGTTGTAGAGGCGATCTCAGTAGAACCCTGATAAACTTTGACGCCCATTCCTGCTTCAGCCGTACCGGTGAAGGCTTGAGTATTTACGTTCGTTGGAGTCGTGAAACTGTTCAAAGTAATAGTAGTCGGAGCTGTGGTATCGATAGTGATAGCATTTGCGGCTGACGAACCACTGGTGTTGGTCGCAACATCTTTAGCGGTAGCGGTTAAAGAATAAGAACCGGCAGCCAATGGTGTCCCGAGAGTCATCGACCAGTTACCACTTCCATTCGTTACCGCAGTCCCAAGATTCGTAGCTCCATTGTATAGAGTAACAGTCGATGCTCAAACTGATAGGTCCCAGGTCAGCAGCCGTGTCTCCGGCTGCCACCGTGTAGTTAAAGATAAGAGTGTTGGTTCCGGAACCTGTGGAATAGGTGGCGTTACGATCTGTTGTCCCTGTTTCCATAAGAAGTACAATTTGCCCGCTGCTCGACACATCAACGTTCTTACTGAAAGTGACTGATATTGGAATCAAGACTCCAGTTGTGTAAGAACCGTCAGCTTTGGTCGAGCTGATGTTGGTAATCGTCGGTGCTGTCTGATCGACCGTGATGCTCTGCGTTGTGACTGCCCAAGTCGAGACGTTCAAGGCTTTATCCTGGGTCTGAGCACAACCGTAATAAGTTGATCCAACAGAGCCCGTGAATGAGCGGCTCAAACTGGTAGTGATCTGGGGATCAAAACACGTCGCTGTACAGTCTGTACTTGGGCAAATTTTAAGATTGTATTGCATAAAGTTAGCATCAGTGGCTGCAGACCAGTTCATCGTGAATGCTGTCTGATTCGTACTTGTCCCGGCAAAGGCTGGTGTCACCGGCGCCGTCGGTATCGTGGTATCAATCACGATCGCTTTGTTGATTCCGAGAGATCCCGTAGCCGCAGGAGCTGGGAGTGTAAGAGTCGCGTCGTTACCAGCTAGATCTTTAATCGTTCCAGTGGACACTCTGGTGAGAGAGGTCGTGTTCACATAATCAAGGTCAGCTGCTGTGTCTCCAACGACAACCGTGTAGCGGAAGGTCAAAGTCGAAGTCCCATGTCCACCTTGATAAGTGGCGGTTCGGTTGCTTGGGCTCGTAGCAAGGATCAACCCAAGATTCGATGTATTGCTAACATTGACTGCTTCATTAAATGTGACATCAATATCGACCGTAGTGCCCGACGTGTACCAGCCGTTAGCCTTACTAGAGCTTACGCCCGTCACGAGAGGCGCGGTCTGATCGACCTTCGATGTACCCACTGATGGAACCCAAGCCGAAACATGCGCGAGACTATCGGTCGATTGCACACAGGCAAAGTATGTCGTGCCGTTGATACCAGTGATAGTCGCAGTGTTTCCAACTGGAACGATGTCGGCTGTACAGGAGGTCGTACAATCATTCGCGGTACAAAGTTTGGCTTTGTGCCCGCTGAAGTTAGTGTCGGTACCTGCTGTCCAAGTAAATGTGAGCGAGGTACTTTGGCTGAAAGCAGTGCCGAAGTTGATTGCCGAAGGGACAGTCGGGTTGGTTGTGTCAACGCTATAGGGAACGCCGGTCGAGGCAGCACTCACGCGTGCACCTGGGTCGGTTGCTGTTGCAGTTATCGAATAGGATCCATCAATCAAAGTCGAAGCCGTGGTAGTCCAATTACCAGATGCGTTCGCCGTAGCTGTACCCACCTGGGTTCCGTTCGCGAAGATCTTGATCGCCATATTCGCTTCTGAGGTCCCGGACACTGTAGGGGTCGCATTGGTGCTAGGAGTGGTCATTGCGTTGACTGAAGGCGCTGTTGGGGCGCTTGTATCGACAGTCAATGCATTAGTGCTGGAAGCTGAGGAGATGTTACCAGCAAGATCGGCCGCTGTGGCGGTTAGTGAGTAAACCCCATCGGATAGGCCTGGAGGATTAATGATGACAGACCAATTCGTACCAGAGGCGGTTGCAGTGCCGATCGTTGTAGCACCATTTTTCAATACTATGCTCGCACCCGACTCACTGGTGCCGGACACTGTCGTGACGTTTACCATCGAATAAGCACTGTTGGCCGGCGTAACGATGCTCGGGGCCACTGGCGCGGTGGTATCAATGACAAGTGCTTTCGAGCCGCCGAGACTCGCGGCATTAGCCAAGGCCGGCAAGGTGAGGACGGCGTTTGATCCTGCATTATCCTTGATGCTGGCAGTTCCCACGAGACTGAGCGAGTTGATATCAAAGTAGTTCAGATCTGTGGAAGTATCTGTCGCCTGGACTGTGTAGTTGAAGGTGAGCACCGAACTGCCCGTGCCAGAAGCATAGATCACATCACGGTCCGTCGCGCCGGTCTCGAGTTTGAGTTTGACTGGGTTACTACCATCGATCACAACAAGCACGTTCTCAGTGAACGTGATTTGAATGGGAACGATTTGTCCCGCTTTATAAGATCCATCTGCAAGACTTGACGTCACCGATACCACCGTCGGAGCTGTGGTATCGATCGTCATCGTTCCCACCGAGTTGGTCCAGCTCGATGTCAAACCCACAGCATCCACAGTTTGAACGCAGCCGTAGTTAACAGATCCGGCAAGGCCTGTCATCGATTTGTTCGTCACGAGTGAAGTGCTGATACTTGTACAGTTCGCTGAGCAGCCTGTGTCGGTACAGATCTTCGTATTGTAATGATCAAGGTTAGTATCCGTACCAGCTGCCCAGGTCATAGGAAAACTCAGGCTGTTGACGGTGGTTCCAGTGAATCCAACTGAACTTGCTGCTGTGGGTGCAATCGTATCGAGACGAATGGCTCGTGCTCCAGCTAAAGCGCTCGTGCTTGCCAGAGGAGGAAGAGCGAGGTTAGCGTTGTTGTTCGCCAGATCCTTAATCGTCGCTCCGTTCAAACCTAATGAAGTTGTGCTGAAGTAGTTGAGATCGCTCGAGGCATCGAGAGCCTGAACGGTGTATGTGAAGAGTAGAGTGTCAGTACCGGTACCCGAAACGTAGGTGGCATCGTGATCGGTCGCACCAGTTTCAAGTTTCAGACGAAGTAGGTTTCCGCTGACGACGTTCACAGGTTTCGAGAAGACGACTGAGATCGCAATCGTCGCATTCGTCGTGTAGTAACCATCGGCAGTCGACGAAGTCACTGCACTCACGGTCGCTTCCGTAGAATCGACCTGAATCGTCGCCGGAGTCACCGCCCAGGCTGATTTATGGCCAAGATCGTCTTCCCCTTGAACACATCCGTAGTAGACACCGGTATTCACACCGAGGAGTGAGGCAGGAGAAACGGGTTCGACAGTCTCAGAAATACAACCAACCGTACAAAGATTATTCGTACAGAGCTTGGCATTATGCTGTTTAAAGTGCGCGTCGGTACTATTCGTCCAAGTTAATGGAATCGAAGTGGAGTTGGTAAGGGTCCCTGCAAAGGCCGCAGACAGTGGCAACGTAGGATTGATCGTATCCACGCTGTAAAGCACAGCCGCTGAAGCTGCACTGACTCGACCGGCTGCATCCGTTGCCGTTGCTGTAAAAGAATAGTTTCCGTCGGCTAGGGTTGAAGGATTGTAGGCCCATGTCGTCAAAGCGCCCGAAGGCGATGTCCCGAGGAGAGATCCGTTAGAATAGAAGCTGATTGTCACCGCTGCTTCCGAGGTTCCGGTAACTGCTGGAGTCTGATCGATCGAAGGAGTGACCAGGGCATTGATCACGGGAACACTTGGCCCAGAGGTATCGACTGTAAATGCATTTGCAGACGATGCCACGCTCTCGTTCAAAGCCGCGTCGGTGACTTTAGCCGTTAAGCTATAGCTACCATCCGAAAGTGGACTGGCAAGAGTGATCGACCAGTTTCCACCAGTTGCTGTCCCGGTGCCGATGACCGTTCCACCTGAAATCAGGCTAACGCTTGCACCGGCCTCAGCAGTACCAGTGACAACCGAAATTGCCGCTGGGTTATAGCTGGCATTGGCTGGCGAGACGATACTTGGAGCGGCTGGTGCAGTGGTGTCGACCACAATCGCCTTTTGAAACGCGAGAGACTGTGCCGCGTTCAAGAGCGGAAGGCTGCGATTCGCATTCGAGCCCGCGAGATCTTTAATGAAGCCGCCCGCTCCGAGAGTCAGAGCGTTCACGCTCTCGTAGTTCAGGTCCGCACTCGTATCACCAGCTTGTACAGTATAATTGAAAGTAAGGGTGTTCGTTGTATCGCCCGAGCTGTAGATCACCCGGCGATCGGTTGCACCTGTTTCGAGGAGTATGCCGATATCTGTGGGGCTCGTGAGATAGACCGCTTTGCTGAAGGTCACAGTAACAGGAATCACAGCGCCGACCTTGAAGGCACCGTTAGCCGCAGGAGAACTTACATTCGTCACTGTTGGAAAACTTGAATCGACGGTAACGGCTTGAACAGAACTCACCCAAGGGGACTTCAATCCCAAAGTATCCTGACCCTGAACGCAGCCGTAGTAGGTCGCGCCGTTAGTCCCAGTCACTGCCAGTGGGCTGGTCGCGGAAGTCACAACAGCCGAACACGAACTCGTACAATCGCTCGCCGCGCAAAGCATAATATTGTGAGTAGCAATATGCGCGTCTGTACTCGGAACCCAGCTGATATCGAAGATCGTGGAATTGACGAGAGTGCTGACGAATCCAACCGATGCCGGTGAAGTCGGAGCTGTGGTGTCGATGACCAAAGCCTTTTGTATAACGAGAGAGTTCGGAGCAGTGAGAATCGGAAGGTTAACGTTGGCATTGTTTCCTGCCGCATCACGAATTGTACCAGATCCGAGGACCAACGCTGCCGGGCTCGCATAACCGAGGTCAGCTGCCGTGTCTCCGGCACTCACAGTGTATTGGAAAACCAGAGTATCGCTCGCATCTCCACTCAGATAAGTGGCCTGGCGAGTCGGAGTCGTATTGAGAGCCAGCATAAAGTCGCTTGAAGTTGTGACATTCACTATTTTCGAAAATTTCACCCGGATGTCGATCACTTCATCTTTGGTATAGAGACCGTTGGCCTTGGACGATGTGACATCGATAACAGTCGGCGCAGTCATGTCGATGCTAGCTGTCAACGCGGATGCAACCCAAGCTGACTTTTGACCCAGAACGTCTTCGCCTTGAACGCAGGCGTAATATGTTGCGTTATTCACACCTGTGAGTACGGCCGGAGATCCAAGCGAAGTCAAAGGACTAATACAAGAGACCGAGCAATCATCATCCGAGCAGAGCTGAAGGTTATGGTGATCGAAATGTTCGTCAGTACTCAGACCCCAACTGACCGAAAGAGCCGTAGAGTTATTGAGAGCAGATGCGAAGAGGACCGTCGTGGGCGCGAGAGGAGCGGTTGTATCGACGACAAGAGCTTTGAGAGTTGCAAGGGATTGCGCATCATTCAGTGCTGGCAGAGTGAGTGTTGCGTCGTGTCCCGCTGAATCTTTGATAGAACCGCTGACAATGCTCAACGCTGTCGTGCTGAGATAATTTAAGTCGCCACTGTTGTCGCCTGCTTGCACAAGGTAAACAAAGGTCAAGAGGTCTGTTCCACTACCCGAGGCATAAATCGCGTCGCGGTCGGTCGTACCGGTCTCGAGTTTCAAGCGAATATTAGAGCCTGGAGCGACGGTCACGGCTTCGCTGAATTTTACAGTGACGTTGATGGTATCGCCCGTCTTGTAGAAACCATTGGCAGTTGTCGCGCTGACTCTTGTCACCGCTGGGGCTGTGGCATCGATCTGCACGGAAGAAGACGAAGCGGCCCATGACGACATGTGTCCGACCATGTCTTCCCCTTGAATACAGGCAAAGTAAATCGAACCATCCACTCCTGTGAGACTAGCCGGTGAGGCGGCGGAAACTGCAGGAGTAAGACAGCCTGTGGCACAGTCATTGGCCGTACAGAGTTTGATATTGTGTTGTTTAAAGTTCGGGTCGCTGCTGTGAACCCAGTTGAAGCTTACGTTTGTGGTCGAAGCCAAAGGATTGACGAAGAGGATACTGCTGGCGCTCGATGGAGCTGCGGTATCGATCACAATCGCACTTTGACCCGATAGGGAATTAGTGTTGTTCGTTGCAGGAAGAGTCGTTGTCGCAAGGTTACCGAGAGAATCACGAATGATTCCTGTCCCGCCGAGACTCAGAGCAGTGACGTCGGAATAATTAAGGTCCGAGGACACATCGCCAGTCATGATCGTGTAGCTGAAGAGCAAACTGTTCGTGCCCGTGCCGCTTACATAGACTGCATCGCGATCGATCACCCCAGTGTCAAGTGTGAGTTTGATATCGCCTGTGCCGAGGGCCTGGACGATTTCATTGAACTCAACCTTGATGTTTACGGTTTGGCCTTCTTTGTAGATACCATTCGTCGTCGTAGCCGAAACGCGGCTTACAACTGGGCCCGTGCTATCGACCGAGACAGGGTTGAGGCTTGATACCCAGGCTGATTGAAGGCCTGTACTGTCATTAGCTTTAACGCAACCGTAGTAAGTTCCTTCAGCGATCCCTGTGAATGTCTTTGTTGTTCCCGCAACGAGCGATTCGCTGCTACATGAAGCCGAGCAACCGCTATCCGAACAGAGCTTGACGCTATGATCCTGGAAGTAGCGATCGGTACCCGCTCCCCACGAGAGATCGAAGTTCCCTGTCGCAACGAGATTCGAATTGAATCCAATTGAGAATGGGGAAGTAGGAGCTTTGGTATCGATCGCGAGGGCTTTAAGTTCTTCGAGACTTGTACCCGTACCGATCAGAGGCAAGGCCCCTGGTACGCTAAGTCCCGATTTATCCGAGTAAGCACCGATGAGGACGGCGGAAGTCTTGAGCTTGATACTATCATCGCCAGCTTTGACGGTATAACTGAAGCGAAGGGTCTTAGTCCCTCCTCCCGATACATATTGAGCGGTACGAGTTCCCTCTTCAGTGACAAGTGGCAAACCCGTATCCCCGAAAACTGTGACCACGTCAGTGAAATCGACCAAGAATTCGAGTACCGATCCTACTGTGTAGCGTCCGTCTATGTTGCTCGATGAGACTCTCTCAGCTTTGACTGACGACTGATCCAAGACGATATGCAAAAGATCTTTGGAGCCGAGGTCACCGCGCATAGGCCGGACGAAAAATTCCTGGAAAAATTTACCGGATGAGATTGGGATATTGAGTTCGTTGCTGTTGGAATTACCAATGAGGATCGTCAGAGCTTCATCGGCGTAAACTTCGTAGCGATTGGCGCCGGCCACTGAAGTCCAATTGACCCGAATCGATCCATCGTCAGCGAGGGCTGCACTCGTGGGGAGATTGGTTTCAAAGTCGACTTGGAGGAGAAATACTTTTGAGTCTTTCTTGGGAACTTTTCTCTTCTCGACGAGTTGGAGAAGATACTTACGATCGGGCTTGAGAGTGTCGGCAAGAACGGCTTTTAGGTCTTTTTCTGTGAAGACGAGTTTACCTTTTTCATAAGGGGACTCAGCGTAAGGTACGACGAGCTCTTCAGTCATTAACGGAGCGGAGTTAAGCATTGCGCCTGTAAATTGATAGCTGCTGTTCGTCGGTTCAAGTTCGATGAGATAGGCTTCGTAAGTGCCTTGAGGACGGCCGATTTTTTTGGTCCATTCGAGAGCGAGTTTACCTTCTTCATTGATAGATATGGA
>SEDW01000945.1 GCA_004193325.1 Pseudomonadota bacterium
CCGGCGCTCTTCATCACCCCTTCCGAAGATCTCGGTAAGATCGACGCCAATCAGCTGTCTAAGTTTCCATTCGCTCTGAGACGACTCTTAAAGGCAATTGGCTTTAATGATCGCCGGGCGTGGGATCTCCTCAGTTATCTTGCGTTTGACAAAGAATATGCCCAGGCTCTTATAAATCTGGGATACAAGGATGGAATAGCTCATGAAAAAGAGATTTTGGCATTTCTGAATGTGGGGTGAATACTCCACAAATGGATTGGTCATATTTTCTAATAATCCAAAGATATCAGAATGTTAATTTTGACATTGAGAAAGTTTTTTACCAGTGCCCTTAAAAGTCAATTACGCTGAGCATCATTGGAGAAGAATATTCTCCTGCATCTGGAAGATAAGTATTGGAGTACTTCTATAATGAAAAATACAAACTTAATTCTTGGCTTTGCAGCACTCTCACTCTTAGGCTGCGGACGGGTAGCAATGGAACAATCGCCCGAAGCACTTGTATCCTACGGCCTACCTTCGCAGCACAGCAATTTTCGAGGCGATACGAAGAATGAAAATGACGAGTCCGACAAAGATCCTACTTGGCTAACATCGAGCGCTATCAATCCTAAGCCTCGCTTGGATAAGTAAGGATAGGTCTCGAAAGACGACGATTTTTTCTCACAAAAAAAGACCCAATCCTCATGGATGGGTCTTTTGTATTTTCAAGTCGGGAGCTCTTTGCTCTTAGCGGCCGTCTGGCTCGCCAATTGTCAAAGGCAACTCTGCGTGGAGGAAACGCTCAACATCGGTGTAATCGATGAAGCCGCGAATATTGCCGCCGAGAAAGCTATAGATCAGTTTCATTTCAATTTTGCCAGGAAGCGTGTTGCGAACGCCTTGAGCCGAGCAAACGCTTTCTTTGACAGTAACAAGGTCTTCGTAGCTGAGGTGGCCGTTGGCATCCTGGAGGGAAGCAAGAGCTGCCAAGGTGTTAGCGCGGTGTGATTCTGTGACTTCTGGACTGCCTTTGGCAAAAGAAAGTCCACAATCATGAGAGACGCCAAGAGCAGTGTGGAGGGATTCGATATTCACCTTTGCGAATGACGAAGTTCCTGTTGTGAGCTGGCCGCCCGAAACTGCAGTGGCAACTGTTCCGCATTGTGCGATCTGGCAACCGAATTCCTTCGCAGCGCTCGTGATCTTCAAAACGCTAACCAAAAGTGGGCCAGGACCATCGGTGGACATATCATAGATTCCAGCGCGCTCAAGCATGCGGTGAAATGGGCAAAGGATTTTAGGATTCTCAGCACGGAGCGTGCCTTCAAGACCTGGATACTTCAATACGAGGATTTCTCTATTAGGAGCTGCACTGAAACCCGTGATTGGGAAAAGCACGAGAGATGCTAAGGCGAAGGATTTGAAAATCGTTTTCATGATCATGCTCGGTGTAAGGATTATATGACTGACGTACGTATGGATTGAGGCTAGCCTCGGGCCATATCTAGACGAGGAATCTAAGCGATGCAAGCCAAGATCCGGTGATCGACCTAGCTCATTGCGGATAAAATTTCGCTTATATCATAGGATGAAAGGGATTTTTGAGGCGGTGAAGAAATTTTAGCCAAGTTTTA
>SEDW01000946.1 GCA_004193325.1 Pseudomonadota bacterium
AGGATAAGCACTGCAACGGTGGAGTCGGCACGAACCCAGGGTTTTTGCGGACACTTGAGGCCATTGACGGCCTGGCGAATGCCTTGCTCGTTGGTCGCGCCGTTGGTGCCCTTCGAAACTGCCTTGGAAAAGCGGCTCTCGATATCGCTGTCACTGGACTTGATGATATCGATCTCGCATTTGTCGACCTTGTTTTCGGTCTTGACCGTTGTCGAGACGACTCCGATTTGCCAGTCAATGTCTTTGAGCGAGCTGAGCAGGGACGTGAGTTTGCTCGAGAGGTTCTTTTGCTCAGCGTCCATCGAATCAGAATTATCAACTACGATCAGAATGTCGGCCGTCCCGCGAACGCCTTTTTGCGTGAAGGTCTCGTTGACTTCGGTGAATTTGGGTTCTGGAATTGGCTCGGGCACAGGCACAACGGGTTCCGGCATTGCGACCGGTGCTTTGACCGTGTCGAGCTCAGTCGAGATCGAGTCCAGAGTTCCGTCGGAGATCGGGTTCATCACTTCTGCAGGCGCGGGCTGAGTGACAAGAGGTTTGGTTCCAGGAGCAGCCGGAGTCACGGGAGTCGCCGGTTTTGGTGTCAAAGTCCGGGTTCCGGGCTGGCTGGTGAAGTTGCTGGTCTTGCAGCCCCCGGCTCCCAGGAGACCGATGCCTCATGAGAATTCAGTCTTAGAACCAGCGCTCCACTGCGCGGTACATGTCGGAGGGCTCCCAGCTGATCGAAGTCTCGTAGCCGATACCAACCGACATCAGGTCAGACATGGTATCCAGGGTCTGCTTGTTCCGGGCGGCGACTTCGAGGAAGTAGTCGATGATGCTTGCCTCGACAAAGAACCCATGGTGCCGAATCGAAGCCTGCAGCGCGAAGAAGTAGGCGTTCGGCGGATAATATTTGTTTGGATAACGATGGGGCGCTTGAAAAAAGGTCTTACTCGAAACGTTCACCAGCAAGGACGGACCGAGGAGAAGCTGGATGTCCGGGTCCTTTAAGGTGAAGACGCGGAAGTTCCCCTTGATGTTGCCCTGAGTCACGGTGGAGCCACTTTTATATTCCGGGATATAACCGAAACTGATCGAAGGCTCAAACCAGTCACCCTGATAGCCAAGACCGAGGGAATAGGCTCCCTGGTTGGCACCAATCTGGTTATGAATAAAATAATTGCCAGTCGTCGATTCGTCGATGCGGGCAAAGGCCTGGCTTTGCCAGAAAAGGGCAAGGCCCAGGATCAGGGTATAGAGGTACATGTTGATCCTTTGCATTTTTCGAAGGAGATGCCTTGCTCGGTGATACTGAGAATGCCCCACTGGTTGCCTTCCACTCGTTCAATGGTCAGCGCAGGCTTGCCAAAGACTTCCTGATATCCCCAGCGATGCAGGTGACCGTGGACCGATCCCAGGACGTGAGGGTTCTTGTAGAGCTCTTTCCAGCGTTCGTTGATGCCATCGTAACGCTCCACGCTTCCCGGAGGCTGATGAGCCACGATCACTACGCGCTCATGGCTGTTGATTTCGTTCTCGAGCCACTCGAAGTTGGGATAGCCCCACTCGTAGGTGTTGTTGTTCCACATGATAAACTTCACGTCGTTGTAGACGAAGCTATAGTTTAGCGGACCAAACATCTTGGTGTAAATTTCCTCGCCGTAGATCAGTCCGTCGTGATTGCCCACAACGGTGAGAATAGGGCGACGGAACTCTGTAATGATCTTAGCGACCCACTCAAACTCACGACGGAGCGCACGGTCCGTGAGATCGCCAGTCAGTAGCGAGAATTCGATATCATCGCGTTTATTGATTTCCGTCCGAGCATCCTTCAGATAACTGACGACGACTTGCGGGTCACTCACGAGAGCCACTTTGAAAGGCTGGAATGTCGGCGATCCGCCGCGGAGCATATCCAGGTGTTTTTGCGTGAGGTTTGTATAGAGAGGAGTTTCAAGACTACCCCAGGGTGACAGATCACCGCAGGAGGAGATAAAGAGGACCATCAAGGTCCACAGTATCTTTTTGTTAAGACGACT
>SEDW01000947.1 GCA_004193325.1 Pseudomonadota bacterium
CCCGACAGCGATTCGCTGATCGACTGCCTCTCGAACGGCAACGCCTGGAACTGCATTAAAGAGTTCCGCAAAGGTGTGTTCACGACTGTGAAGACTTACGAAAATCAGAAATATGAACGTCTTCATATGCCGATGCAATCGATCGAGCAACTGGAGCGCATCATGAATGACTCAAGCGTGCTTGCCTACTGGCCGGGTGCTGTGCAATGGACGCCTGGGAAAGGACGTTAAGTGTTATCAGCCGACGTATTAGCAAAGATTCGTTTGCTGGAACTGAAAGCCGATCACCTCGCATCGGATATGCTCCTTGGCGACTATGTCAGTGCCTTTAAAGGCCGTGGCTGGGACTTTGAGGAGCTTCGTGAGTATGTTCCCGGTGATGATTTGAGGAGCATCGACTGGAACGTGACGGCCAGGACCAGCAGTCCCTTTGTGAAAGTCTATCGGGAAGAGCGTGACATGACCGTCATGCTCCTCCTCGACGTTTCGTCGTCTCTCTATTTCACGGGTCAGGGCCGGCCCAAACACGAAATGGCTGCAGAATTTGCAGCTGTTCTTGCCTTCCTTGCCACCAGGCACAAAGACAAGGTGGGCCTGCTTCTCTTTTCCGATACGGTCGAGCATTACACGCCGCCGAGCAAAGGTCGAAAACATGTCTGGGACATCATTCGCCGAGTCCTCACGCACAAGGCGCAGGGGCAGGGGACGGATCTCGAAGCGGCTTTGCGCTACCTGATGAATATCCGCAAAAAACGGGCTCTCGTTTTTCTCATTTCCGATTTTTACGCCGACTATGAGCCGAGCCTCATTCGGCAGCTCGCGAGCCGTCACGAACTGATCTGTGCAAGGCTTCACGATAAGAGTGAAGAGGAGCTGCCGGCGGCCGGTATCGTCGCGATGGAAGACAAAGAAAGCGGCGAGAAACTTTACGTCAACACGGACGATCCTCATTTTCGTGCCGAATGGGCTGCGAAACAGAAAAAATCTCTGGCGGACTGGTGGCAGGCGATTCGCCTGGCAGGGGCCACAGCGCTCGTCCTCCCCACCCATATTCCTGTAGCTGACAGTCTGCAAAGTTTTCTCAGGCAGCGTGACGTTCAAAGGCGGAGGCTCCGGTGACCCTCGAATATCCCTACGGTCTGGCAGCGCTTCTTATTCTGCCCTTGATCTACCTCTGGCGGGCGAAAGGTGAGGGCAAACGCCTTGGCTTTGGCTTTCCGAGTATCCAGACTTTTAAAGCTTACAACTGGGGTGGAACTTTCCTCCGGCAGATGCCGATCCTTTTGCGTTGCCTCGCGCTCGGCGCTTTACTCATAGCGGCTCTGCGGCCTCAGGGTGGCGATGTTCGCGCCAAAAAACACAGCGAAGGCCTAGACATCATGCTGGCCCTCGATACCTCTCAGTCGATGCTGGCCATGGATTTTTTAGTCAATAACGAGCGACAAAATCGGGTCGATGCCGTCAAGCACGTGGTCGAGGACTTCATCACGAGTCGTCCCGATGATCGCATCGGCCTTGTTGTATTTGGCTCCGAAGCCTTCACCCAGGCGCCGCTTACGATGGATCATCAGGTGCTTTTGCAATTTCTTAAGCATGTGAAAGTGGGAATGGC
>SEDW01000948.1 GCA_004193325.1 Pseudomonadota bacterium
AAAAAGGGCATGACCTTTTTAGAAAACGATAACATTTCCGGCAAGCTCGTCTTTCCTGACAAGCGTGGATCGATGGAAGTCAAAGGCATTATCATTCGAGTGACACCTTCCGATGTTGCCGTGAAACTCCTTGCTACGACTCGTATTCCTCTCGCAAAGATCATGGAAGAGCAACGCCTCCTGATTCAACGAGGCAAGCTCTGATCTCCTAGCGGAAATTTCTAACCGTTGGAATATGCTCCCAGCTCTCGGTATTCGGCTGTATTTTCTCCTCGCTCTGCTGGATGGGACGAATATCGGAAACCGGTCTGTACGCGGCTTCCACCAAGATCGAAATACTATCCCTATCCCTCTGCAAAGTCCCACTCACACAGATAAAACTATGCTGCCAGAGAGTCTCTCGGAAGAGATCGATCGTCTTGGGTTTGCAGACCAGGTTGATAAATCCTGTGTCGTCTTCGAGCGTGATGAAAAGAATGCCCTTGGCCGTCGGTGGTGATTGACGAATAAGCACCATTCCAAAGACGTAAACGTGTTCGTTGGCCCGAGCGTCCAGGAGTTCTTTCGAGCGTTTGAGCTGGCTCGGGCGAATCGAATAACGCCAGGCAAAACGTTTGATAAGAACCGTTGGATGCTGCTCAAGACTGCTGCTGAACGCTTCGAAGTCCCTTTCCATCTTCTCCATAACTGTTTCCGCCTCGAATTGATAAGGCACTTCGCTCTCGAGAAGAGTTGCCCGCGGAAAGGTCTCCATGAGCCAGAGCGCTTCGCGGCGATCGATGCCGAAGCCAGAAAAGGCATTGGCAGCTGCCAGAGCGCTGAGATCGCGGCGGCTCGTGCCGGCAGCGGAGGTCATAAAACTTTGTAGGGTGGGCCAGGCTTCGAGCTTGGACCGGCGTTCGATAAGAACTTCCACAGTGGCTTTCGACAGACTCTTGATCAGATGAAAACCGAGGCGGATGGCAAAACCTTCGTCTTTTTTCTCTAGTACACAGTCCCAGTGGGAACGATTGATATCGGGCGGTAGAAAACTCAGGCCTTCGCGACGAGCCGCCTGAATCAGAGCATGGGTTGAATAAAAACCCACCGGCTGGGAGTTTAGCAGCCCCATATAAAAGGCCTCTGGATAATGGCACTTCATATAACTCGAGGCATAAGCAAGCAGTGCAAAGGAGGCGGCGTGGGATTCGGGGAAACCGTAGCTCGCAAAACCCTGCAGATAATCGACGACCTGTTTGGCAAAGCCCGGCTCGACTCCGTTTCTCAGCATGCCGGCCGTGAGCTTTTCGACGAGCACATCCAGATCTTTACTGAGCGACCAGGAACCAATTTTTTTGCGCAGATCATCCGCCTCGCCAGCCGAGAAGCCGCCGATCTCCATGGCCACGCGCATGATTTGTTCTTGGAAAATCGGGATTCCAAGGGTGCGGTAGAGAATAGGAATTAGCCTTGGATCAGGATAATCCACAGGCTCAAGACCCTGACGCCGACGGATGTAGGGATGAATCAAACCGCCTTGTATCGGTCCGGGACGAATGATGCCCACCTGCACCACGAGATCATAAAATGTCTCAGGGCGAAGACGCGGAAGCATCGACATCTGCGCCCG
>SEDW01000949.1 GCA_004193325.1 Pseudomonadota bacterium
GCCAATAATCAAAAGACCAAAGACGGCCAGGCCATCAAAAGTCTTTCGCATGCGATCGCCTTCATCGGCCTCGATAGTTTGCGCGATATGGTTATCGTTGCGGCCGTCAGTCGCTTCGAGCTCAAAACCAAATTCTTTTCGAGTCGAAAGTTCTGGGATAAGGCTTTTCTTACCGGCCGTATCGCTGAATATCTCATTACAGAACTCAAGCTCAACCATAGTCCTGAGCAGGGTTTCCTCGCGGGTAGTACCTGCAATATCGGCAAAATTGTACAGGCGATCCTCGACCCGAATCTGGCCGATACCTATACTCTTGAAATGGAAAATGTGAGAATTTTGGGGAATTGGGTTGCTGCGGAGCGGAGACACAACGGTTACGACCACGCTGTGCTAGGAGAGATCGGAGCGGCTTTCTGGGGCTTTCCGGATGAACTCCTCGAAAGCATTTCGCTCCATCATGTCAGTCTTCGATTTGCAAAATCCATGCAGATCGCACTCTGGGAAGTGGCGGCGCTCGCCAACCAACTCAGTCACTGGGTGAACCTTGATACCCATCAGATGGATCACAGTCTCTTCCAAGACCTTCTCCGTCGCTTTAAAATCGACGAAAAGATGCTTGATCGAATGATCCCGGAACTTCAGGAACTGAAACGCACGCAGCAGCTCAGCGCTTAAGTGTTGGACCGCGTGAAGCACCGTTGCTGGAAGGAATGCCCTGAGACAGCATGCGGTCACCGGCAGCCTTAAGGTTGCGGCTGGTCAAAATCAAATCAAAAATCTGGTCATTGAGCGCATCAAGGTTGTCCTGAGAGAGGACATAGCCAAAGCGCGACTCATGCACCGAATTCAAAATAATCTCGCGAATCGCTGACTTAGTCGCTATTTCAAAGGCTCCGGCCATCCTGAACTCCGTCTGTCTCAAGGTTCCTCTCCATCATCTCATAGACCTTTGGGTAGAAATTGCCTCTGAAGCCGCCATGTTTCATTTTTTTCCTAAATTCCAAGTAATTTTTGCCGACCTAGACTCTAAGACCTGCGTCCTGGAGATCGTCATGCGTTGGATTATCAATCTTTTCCTCCTGACAGTGTGTTATCTTTGGCTTCATGGCTCCTACATCGGCTGATCGTGCCCTGATCCATTGGAGCCCCTGGAGGCTTCATGAACATACTCGTATTGAATAATGGCAGTTCGTCCCTCAAATTCCAGCTCGTCTCCCTCGATGAAAAATCCGAAAAAATTATGGCAGCCGGAGTAATCGAAAGAATCGGTGGCGAAGCGCTTCTGACTCTCACGATCGAAGGCCTGCAGAGCAAACATACAGCCGCTCTTCGCGATACCACGCAAGCTTTAAATTTCGCCGTCAAAGCACTCACGCAGCATCAGGACAAGATACCGGGCTTCAAAGGCCTTGCTGACATTCACGCCGTTGGGCACCGCGTGGTGCACGGCGGTGAGCGTTTCAAAAATTCAGTCCTGATCGATGATGAAATTCTTCGCGCGCTTGAAGACTGCATCGAACTCGCTCCTCTGCATAATCCAGCAAACATCCAGGGCATCACATCAATTGCCGACATCCTCGGCAGCTCGATCCCCCAGGTCGCAGTCTT
>SEDW01000950.1 GCA_004193325.1 Pseudomonadota bacterium
AGTCAGGTCAATCTTCTCCTTCTGCGCCGATTCAAGGAAGAGCAGATTTTTGGGACTGCCGTGCTTGGTCAATGTCTGGTGGCGGTTGTTGCAGTAATAGTTACGCTCTCTGGCATCATGAATCTTTGGATAACTGTTGGCCTCTTTTTCTGCGTCTTGTCCTGCTTAGGACTCATTAACCCAAACGCATCTGCCTTAGCTCTGGCGCCCTTTTCCAGAAATGCCGGAAGTGCCTCGGCCCTTTTAGGATTTCTGCAGATTGGAATGGGGGCGCTAGCATCTGTCGGTGTGGGTGCCTTTAATGATGGGACTGCCAGACCAACTTTTATCATCCTTTGTGCTACGTCTATTGTCGCCCTCGGAGTGTTTCGATTTGGGCGGAAGAGAATCAAGACCTTGGTCGAGAATGCGGGGACCATTGGAGCGGCTCTTCATTGATAGGGCAATCCATGGAATAGACCTATTCACGATGTGATCTAAAATGTTAGATTTGGCTGCATTCGTGTGGCCATCGCCTACGCGAACTCATAGGGGATTTATCCCCAATTGAATTGGGTGTTTGGGATGAATTTGACCAGTGAGACTTTCAGCAGCCTGGAAAATCGAAGCGCGGATGAACTCTTAAAAATAGTTCATAGCCTCAAAGACGAGGTTTCCTACCTGAATGATTTTGTCGAGAACGGCAGTCTTCCCCTTCACCGAGTTGATGGTAATGGCATTATCCTTTGGGCCAATGAGGTGATATCCTCACTCGATTAACGAACAATGAAATTCTCAAAAATTATGAAGCCCGACTCATCCATAAGAATGGTGAGATACGAGACGTTCTTATCAACTCGAGCGTTTATCGTCAGGACGGAGAATTCGTTCATACACGCTGTTTCACTCGAGACATTACAGATCAAAAACGTCTCCAGCGCATCAATCAGACTGCCAAGGAACATGCGGAGTCGGCGAACGCCGCGAAGAGCGCCTTCCTAGCCAACATGTCTCACGAAGTCAGGACTCCGGTTGCGGCTATCCTCGGCTTTTCCGAACTCATCACGGCTCCCGACCTGAATCAGGAAGACCGCTCCAGTTTCACCAAGGCGATTCGCCGAAATGGTGAGTTATTAACCAACATCATCAATGACATTCTGGATATCTCAAAAGTAGAGGCAGGACAGCTGTCCGTCGATTTTCATGAGACCAGTGTCATGGAAAATCTCAATGACATCCTTGAGATTTTGAAAGTGCGGGCCTCTGAAAAGAACATCGAGCTCATCGTGCAATGCAGCGACACAGTGCCGAAGACCATCATCACAGATCCACTGCGTCTAAGGCAGATCCTGCTAAATATCATCGGCAACGCGATTAAGTTTACGGAAAAGGGTGAAGTCCGACTGAAGATCGATATGTATCACTCTTCGACTCATGCACCTGAACTTTTGTTTGAAGTGAGTGACACGGGTATTGGCATCTCGCCGAGGGAATCGGTCAAACTCTTTCGGCCTTTCTCTCAGGCAGATCTATCGACGACCCGACGGTTCGGTGGCGCCGGACTCGGCCTCGCTCTTTCCAAGGGTTTGGCGAATCTCCTTGGAGGTGACGTTTCGCTTGTTTCGAGCGTTAAGGATGAAGGCAGTACTTTCATCGTTAAGATTGATCCAGGTCCTGTGCATCTGATCAAAGACATACCCGTCGAAAGCTCGCAACAAGCTAGCGTGGATACAGATTTGAAGCTCGATGGTCTCAAGGTGTTGATCGTCGAGGACTCGCCTGACAATCGCATCATCATCTCGCGCTTTCTCGGAAAACAAGGTGCGATGGTAGAGACTTGCGAAGATGGTCTTAGCGGAGTGCAAGAGGCCATGACAGGCAAGTATGATGTTGTGCTCATGGATATCCAGATGCCGATCATGGACGGCTATGAGGCCGTTACAGAGCTTCGTAAGCTTGGGTATGGAAAGCCAGTGATCGCGTTGACAGCACATGCTCTCAGAGAAGAGAGGCAGCATTGCCTTGATATAGGTTTCGATGAGCACATCAGTAAACCTGTGGATAGGAATGTGTTAGCGGATTTGATTGTAAGGCTCTGCCGCTAACCTTTTAAGACTAAAAACTACAAAAAATTCCACCTAAGTATCGAATAGCCAAGGC
>SEDW01000138.1 GCA_004193325.1 Pseudomonadota bacterium
TCGGCCCGCAATCTTTGCAGCCCGATTCCACATGCTATAATAGTCCTGCGCAAAGGCCGTTGACTACGGCTCCCTTGGCGATTGCGCGAGCACCAAGGGGATGTTAGAAAATCGGTGTGAGTCTCTCCTCGCATCCTTTTACGAAGTGAATGATAGCATTTTCCAATCAAGAGAGCGTGGGTCAGCAAAGGGCGATTCTTTGAAAGTTTTGCAGCACAATTCTCTCGATCCCATCCAGAGTTTGAACAGCCAAAGTTCACTGACCATCGGAAATTTTGATGGTTGCCACCTTGGTCATCAAAAACTTTTGGAAATCGCTCGCAGTATCGCTTCGGAAAAAAATGCCAGCACTACAGTCCTAACCTTCGATCCCCATCCTCGTGAATTTTTTGCGCCGGAAATCGATCTGCCTCGCCTCTTTCAGCCCGAGCAAAAATTGCGAGCCTTGGCGGAACAAAACGTCGACGTGCTCATGATTCAAAAGTTTGATAAAGACTTTGCTCAGCTGACGCCCGAAGAATTCTGCAAAAAACTTGTTTGGGGCCAGCTTAAAGCCATGGCTGTCACCGTGGGTTATGACTTTCGTTTTGGCAAGGGTCGGGCTGGAAAACTCGAGGATTTTAACGAATATCTCCCGCATGCCATCATCAATGAAGTAGGTGAAGTCATCGTCGACGGCGATGTCGTCAGTAGCAGCGCGATTCGAAAACATCTTCAGGCAAGTGACATTCGACGAGCCAATGCCCTGCTCGGCCGCGCTTATCTGCTTGAAGGCAAGATTCAAAAGGGCAAACAGCTGGGCCGTAAGCTTGGCTTTCCAACCGCCAATATTCAGGTCGAGCATCAGATGCTTCCTAAGGCCGGTGTCTATTGCGGATGGGCTACGCTTGAGATGAATTCGCCAATCTTCAACATTCCCGCGAACCGTATTCCCTGCATTATGAATATCGGCTATCGTCCAACGATTGAACAGGCGACGCCACAGCTTCTCGTTGAAACTCATCTCTTAGCGGGTGAATACGCTGAGGACAGTCTCTACGGTCTGCCGATTAGCATCTATATTACGGATCATATTCGCGGGGAAAAAAAGTTTGAATCTCTGGACGCTCTGAAGGAGCAGATTCAAGTGGATAGTCAAGCAGCCAAGTCTATCCTTGGCTGCTCGTAAATGCTCAGGGTCTTGGGTTTGCCGATACGTCTGTGATTGTTACATCGGAGACAGTTCCCGCATCCCAATCCATTTTAAATCGCGCCAGTCTCAGCTCACGATCGCCTCTGACCAGGGACTCGATCGACACGAGTGCATAGTCTCCATCCATTCCAACCAGCTCAGCTCGTGAAGCCGTCGCATCCAACTGACGAGAAACGCCATCGATGGAATTATCGACCACTCCGCAGGGATTGGTGATGATTTCATTCCATGCGGTTTCCGTCGTCTTTTTACCAATTGTAAAAGTGATCACCTTCGAATCGCTCTGACGAACGAGCTTTTGCGTCGGCATTTGAAGGGGTGCAGCTGTGCAAGCAAAGGAATCGAGGCTGCTGATGAGCAGGATCTGACCATCGAGCGTGCCGGAGATATTACTGATTGCAAGAGGTTCAACTGCCAGATAGGAATCGGCGTTGAAGTTATAAGTCAGAGCCGATTGAAAGAGATCGACCTGTTTGGCTTCTTCGAGAATTAAAGACAATTCTGCAGCCGCAGTAGTCTGAACTACCGACGAGCCATTTTTCTTGCGAGAGCGAGACGTTGTCAGAGCCTGCTTTGTGATCAAACCGGCCTTGCTTACAAAGAGCGAGCTGAATTGCGACTGAGCCAGAGTTCCATCACTCGACACGGTCCATACGCCAGGAGCCGCTGGATCCATGGTTTGAACTGTCAGAGCAGAACTTAGACTCATACCGGTCGCTGCTGAAACGAGCTGAAGTTTACCATCAATGAAGTTTAGAAGAGGGTGATCCTGATTAGGGAAACTGCCAACTTCCTCGAGTGTAACAGCCGTTTCATCACCGCTTACTTTCAAAACCTTTACCGTCTTCGTTTCGCTCTGGCGGTCGACATAGACGAGATAGTCATCCGAGCCCTTTGCGAAACCCAATTCATTGATCGAATGACCCGCTGCGAGATCGATGCTGGTCTTGCTGCTGCCTGAGAAATGGCCGACGATCAGTTGATTCGCGCCTGTGGCAATCGTTACTCGGCTCAAACTGATCCAAGTGCCGCTCGTACTGAGCGAAGTCAGAAATTCTTTGCCTTCCGTTGGCACAAGACCCAAGCGATCATCGTAGCGTTTTAGAGTCCCGTCGGCGAGGCTAGCATCGTAGAGATAAACGTGGGCAAGACGCGGGAGAATAGTTGGCGCCGGTTCCACTGCAGCGGCCGCATCGCGTTGCGAAATGAATACGGCTTTGCTGCCGTCGCTGCTGTAGCTTGGCAGAAAATCTTCATACTGCTCGAGCTTATCGATAGTGGCTGTTTGTACCGGACCGTTGTTCGTCGTTGAAGTCGAGCCACCGCAAGCGGATAGCAGGGCGAGGGAGAAAAATCCCAGGGTATTACGCATCATGGGGCCTGTTCCTAATTGGGCGACTCGAAGTCGGTATATTATTCCTATGGGCAAGCCAGGCTAAAAGGGCTATGCTCGATCAAAGGTAGAATGTACAAAGCTTTCAGCACACTCGGGCACCCATTATAATCATGAACTCTGACAAAATGCGAAAACTAAACATTGGCGATGAGCACTACTTGAATCGGGAGCTCAGCTGGCTTGCGTTCAATCAGAGAGTTTTGGATGAAAGTCGCCGTGATCGCACGCCTCTCCTCGAACGCGTCAAATTCGTCACTATCTTCTACTCAAACCTTGACGAATTTTTCATGGTCCGGGTGGCCGGTAAAAAGCGCGCTTTAAAAGAAGGTATACGCCAAGTAGACGAGCCTGACATCACATCCGTCGAACAAACTCTCGAAGTGATTCACAACAAAGCGCGTGAACTTGTCTCTGAACTCTATGCAACTTTTCAACGCTCCCTTCTCCCGCACCTGGCGCAAGGGAACATTCATTTGCATCGCATTCATACCCTGAGCGATACGCAAAGATCCGCACTCTATCAATACTATAAACATTCGGTTTTGCCTGTTCTCACGCCTTTGGCTGTGGATCCGGCGCATCCTTTCCCTTTTTTGGGCAACCGTAAACTCTATCTGCTCGTTTCCTTTCAAACACCCACCACCTCGCATCCATCGTCAGGGGCTCATCCTGAGGCGATTGCATTCGTCGAGGTTCCCGGTGTTTTATCCCGGCTTATTCCGGTGAATATGGAAGCGCCTGGACACAATTATGTCCTGCTCGAAGATCTTATCAGTGAGCATTTGGGGGAACTCTTTTTCGGTCTGCCGATGAAAGCTGCCTTTCCCATCCGCGTCACGAGAAACCTCGATATCAATCTGCTCGAGAGCGAAGTGGTCGACCTTTTAAGTTCGATTCAATCCGAAGTTAAGGCGCGTGAACAGGCCGAAGCGGTTCGCCTGGAGTATGCGGCCGACCTACCGCGCGTGCTCCTTGATCTCCTTGAAAAAAAGCTCGGCCTCGAAGATGTCGACACCTATGAATGCCAAGGCCCACTGGCCCTGGCTGACTTTAGCGCACTTTATGAGCTCAACGGCGAAGGTTGGAAATATCCAGCGTTTAATCCTCGCCTGCCGCAAAGAATGAAGGGCAACCGTTCGATCTTTTCGCTCATTCGCGAAGCCGACCTGATGCTTCATCACCCATATGACAGCTTTTATGCCATCATCGAACTTCTGCATGAAGCTGCTTGGGATCCCGATGTTCTCGCCATTAAACAAACGCTTTACCGCACTTCTGGCGATTCCCCTATTATCGACGCATTGATTCTCGCCGCCGAACAAGGCAAGCAGGTCACAGCTGTGGTGGAACTTAAGGCCCGCTTCGATGAGAATAACAACATCGTCTGGGCTCGCCGTATGGAGCGCGCCGGCGTGCATGTGGTCTACGGCTTTATTGGTCTTAAAACACATTCCAAGATGACTCTCATCGTCCGTCGAGAGAATCGCCGCCTCGCTCGTTACGTGCATCTTTCAACGGGCAACTACAACTCCACGACGGCAAGACACTACGTGGATATCGGCTATATCACGGCCAAACCCGAGTTCGGCGATGACGTGACTCTTCTCTTCAATATCCTCACCGGCTTTAACATTATGGGCCGCACCGGCAGCGATCTGCAGCCGATGCCCTCGCCTATGAAAGTCCTGATCATAGCGCCTCTCTATATGCGCGACCGACTTCTCCAGCTCATCGATCGGGAGATTGCGGAACAGCTCGCAGGTGGCAAGGGCCGCATCATTGCAAAGATGAACGCCCTCGTGGATCGCCGTCTCATCGACAAGCTCTACGAAGCGTCGAATGCTGGCGTTGAGATCTGCCTGATCGTACGAAGTATCTGCTGCCTCCGTCCTGGTGTTGAAGGTCTCAGCGAAAATATCCGTGTGCATTCGGTGGTGGGACGTTTTCTGGAACATTCCCGCGTTTTCTACTTCCGCCACAAAGGGAAGGACGAAGTCTACCTTGGCTCCGCTGATTGGATGCCACGCAACATGGACCGCCGAATTGAGGTCATTTTTCCCGTCGAGGATCCGGTCGCAAAAAAGCAGATCATTGAGGAAATTTTGCCGATATATTGGGCAGATACAGAAAACACCTGGCAACTGCGTCCGGACGGGACTTACCATCGTGAGAAGACCGAGGGGGAAGCTGTGGATTGCCATCAAAAGTTCATTGAAATTGCCAGGGAACAGGGTATCAAGTCCCTGCCTTATGACAAAGCGATTCGCCATGACCTGAAACACAAGGGTCGTCCGATCGTTGGCAATCGCAGCAATACCAATGCTTCGAAACAAAAGGACACGAAAAAAAATTAACCGGCTAAACTTTCAACCTAAAAACCCTTTGGCCGTGATTGATCTCGGGTCTAATACCTTTCACCTTGCGATTACCACTCTCGACGAAGACGGACACATTCACGTCATCGACACTCAGAAAGATCACCTGCGTCTCGCCGAGATGCTCGAAGACGGCTATATCCCTGCAAAGCTATTTAAACGCTCGGCAGAAGCTCTCCTGGCGATGAAAAGTATCGGCGAGAGCTATAACGCTCAATTCCGTCTGGTCGCTACCCAGGCCATTCGCTCGGCTCACAACCGCCTCGCCTTCATCGAACACATTCGCAAAGCCACTGGCCTTGATCTTGAGATCATCGACGGTGTGGAAGAGGCTCGTCTCTCCTTTCTTGGAGTGATTCAGGGTCTCCACTTTGCGGATGAAGCCGTGATGACAGTCGATATCGGTGGAGCCAGTACCGAAATCGCCTGCGGCCGTGCCAGCGATTGCAATTATCTCTCTTCACTCAAGATCGGAGCCTTGCTCCTCTCAAAACGTTATCTCTTCGCCAAAGAGCCGAAAGAGGACGCCATCAATGATCTAAAGCAGATTGTTGAAGCCAGGCTCTTGCCCGTGCAAGAAGATCTCATCAATATTCCGATTCAGCATGCGGCCGTCACATCGGGCACGGCCAAAGCCATTGCCCGCATGGTTCACTGGGATAAAAACCGGGAAGAACTCGATGATGCACACGGCTACCTCATCACAGCGGAAGAACTTTTTCGCATTGAAAAGGAAATCAACCAGCTCAAGACCTCCGATCGCATTGCTGCACGCTGGAGTCTTGAGAGCCGCCGCGCTGATATTATTCTCGCTGGGGTAGCGATCCTTGCGCAACTGACCCGCGTTCTGAAAATTCCCCGCTGGAAGGTTTCGGCAAGTGGATTGCGAGAAGGGGTCGCGACCGATACCTATGAGCGCCAGGGACTTCTACCAGCCAATAAATGGCAGGACTTGCGCTGGCATACGATTCAGGGCCTGGCCAAAAAACTGAGCCTGGATCCGACCTTTTCCCTCAGCACAAGCCAGCTCGCGACCCAGATCTTTGATCGCTTTGTGGCCTACGATGAATTCAAAATCCGTTGCAAAAACCCGGCGATCGATCGCGACCTATTGAAGGCTGCGGCGTATCTTCTGGAAGCCGGGAAATTCATCAACTTCTCGAGCTATCACAAACACACCTATTACCTGATCACCGAGATGAACCTTCTGGGTTTTACCCAGGAAGAAAAGCACGTCTTGGGTCTCGTCAATCGTTACGCCCGGAAGGCTCCCCCAAAACACGGGAAGTCGGATGCACTGCCTTATCTTGAGCGAAACTTTAATCGCGTTTGTCTCCTCTCCTCCTGTCTGCGCATCGCACGAAGCCTTCTAAGGACGAGGCAGATCAAAACGCACGATTTTACGCTTACGAAAGCCGGCAATAAATATACTCTGGTCCTAAAGGTGGCTCCCGACCAGCGGCTTGACGCTGAGAAGATAGCGCTCCAGAAAGAAATTAAAAACTTAGAAAAGGCTTTGAACGTCGAGTTCGACTTTCGCCTTGAACCATAAAGATTACTGCCATGAGTTCATATAAGGCTTACCAAAGCCAGCTTCAAAAGGCTCTTGAGCCAAAGCATCCCATGAAGAATCCGCTCCTGGTCCTTAAGGGCGGCTCGGATTTTATGTTGAATCTTACGAGCAATACCCTGAAGACTCACTGGCTCTCGGAAGGCTGGAATTTTGAGCGCTTCGAGGGGGCCAGCTTCAATGGCGAGAGATTTCTTCAGGCGACGTCCACCCGTTCGATGTTCGAGCCTCAACAGATGTCGATCGTCACCCAGGCCTTTGCCAGCGCCGACCTCTTCGACTGCCTCAAACGTCTCGAATCCTCAAAGTCCATTCAGCCTGCACTTTGTCTGAGCCACGGCGGGGAAGTTCCAGCCAAGTTTCAAAAGGAGCTGCAAAGACTCGGGGCCTTCATCCTGAGCTGTGATGAGCCCGCACCCTGGGAAGCCAAAGACTTTCTTCAGGATCGCTGCAGGGCCTATAAGCTCCAGTTCAACGCGGAAGCGGCCAATCTCTTTTTGGATTCCACGGGCTCTGATCTGATGAAGATTGAAAATGAGCTTCGCAAACTCGCGCTCATTCTCGATGGCAGCAAAGGTCCGATCGATGGCAGTCTTTTAAGACCGCACCTCGATTTTCTTCGCGAAGACAATGCCTTCAAGGTCGATCAGCTGCTTTGTCAGGAAGCCTATCCTCAGGCTTTGCTACTTCTCAAAGGTCTACTCGATCGCGGCGAGAGTTCGCTTGCGATCCTCGCAATACTTTCGATGCATTGCCGAAAGGCTCTTCAAATTCAGGCTGGCATGAAGAATGGCCACAGTCCTGCTGATCTTAGCCGGGAGCTGAGACTGCCGACGTCGGTCGTGCAGAACTACCTTCCCTACATTCGTAAGAAAAGCGCTGTCGTCTTTCAAAGGGCTTTGAATCTGTGCCACGAAGCGGATCGACGTTTGAAATCGATCCGGCATGGCGAAGAAATCTGGCTGGATAGAATCGTCTGGGAACTGATGCCCAATCCGAATCCTAAGAATTAAATCGAGAGTCCGCCGTTCTTCTGGCGAGGGGACAGAGTGAGAATCTCAACCGTGAAAGATTTTGCCAATGCCGTGGCCAACGAAGTCGCGCACAACGGAATAACCCAAACCTTCGGCATAACTCTGAATCGCGTGACCGATGTCACCGACTCGGCCGCCCTCTTTAACCTGCTCGATACCACGCTTGAGGCACTCTTCGGTGACTTCGACGAGGCGGCGGGCTTTCTCCGATACATTGCCGACGAGAAAGGTTCGGGAGGAGTCGCCGTGGTAGCCACCCACGATTGGGGTCACGTCGATGTTGATGATGTCGCCGTCTTTGAGCTTGGCTTTGGCCGACGGTATCCCGTGGCAGACGACGTCATTGATCGAGGTGCACATCGATTTTGGGTAGCCGCGATAGTTGAGGGGAGCCGAGATCGCTCCGCGCTTGACGGTGAAAGCGTGCACTATGTCATTGAGTTCAAGAGTCGTAACACCCGGTTTTACATGAGCTTCGATCATATCGAGCAGCTCGCCTGCCAGCTCTCCGGCTGGGCGCATTTGATCAATTTCTGCATCAGTCTTCAGGTAGATCACGACTTTGTCCTCTATTACTAATAACTTAGCGTTCAAAAACCCCGCGAATCCAGTCGGGCCTTTTCACGCTGATGGCTTTCGGCGCGCTAACGCCTTTGCCGTACTGCATACAACTTTTATGCTGGACTAGCACGGAAAAAGGTTCCCGTTTGTAAACGAGATCGTGAATGTTTTCGAGGATCGTGAAGTCAGGTTTTGCCTGAGTCAAACTCAGGTTGTAGCGATTCATCGCGTCATCAATCTCGTTAAATTGATAGGTCCAGGGCCAGACATTGGCACTAAGCTTGGAGTGCAGCAGAGGGGCCAGATCGTTCTCAGGCCAACTCCCGGCAATACCAGCCAACATCCCATCCGCTTTGCTATCTTTATCCACCATGCGAAGCTTCATGCCGAGAGCCCGAAAACTGTCATCCAGCACTTTTCGAAGAAGGCTCGAGTCACGCCGTTGATCGGTCGCGATGGAAATTTCAAGAATCTCCCCGTTGGCAATGCGGCGATAGCCATCCTTTTCCGATCGGATCAGGCCCATCTGGTTTAAAATCGCGTCGGCCTTTTTTAAATCGTAGGGAAGTACGAGCAGGGATTTTTTGTAGCCCGGATGCACCCGAAGTATAGGGGCCGAGATCAAATCGCCCAGAGAGCCTGCTCCGGCCCTCAGAAGAGCTCCCCGAGGCAGGATATAAGTCATCGCCTTACGGAACTGCTCGTCTTTGGTGTAAGTCCCGTCAGGATTCCAGGCGATCATGGTCATGATCGGCAGATCGAGTGAGGACGGGCAGCTCAATTCTTCTTCGATTTGGCGTTCAAAGGTCTGAGGATGCATTTCGTCACCGAAACGAAAACTCACAAAACCATCACTGCTCTTATCCCGGCTCTTGGCCTCGGGCGGCTCAGGCTTAAAGATCAGCTGACTGTCTTTGCCATTGAGGCTACCGCTCAAACTGAGACCAACTGCCGTTTTGTCCGGCTTAAGCGTTCCTGCACATTCAATTCCGTCGGTACCGCGGCGATAAAAGGGGCTGCGGCTCAATATGTAGGGCCCAAATACAGGTGCCGATTCCCATACGACTTTTAGGTCTTTTCCCGATTCCTCAAGCGTAAATTTCGGCAAAGGCCATTTATCATTACCAACCTTTTTCACAAGGGCCGGCATTTCTGTCTTGAGAAACTCTGAGAGATCCTTGCTGTCCACGGCCTTGCCGCTCCACCACTTTACGGAGGCTTTGGGAGTCAGGATCCACTGCGTTTTACTGTCCTGAAGACGATCCAGGAGAACGAGTTCGGAACTGGAGCTCTGTAGATTTAAACGGGTCAATGAGGGACAGACATAGGTCCCCATGATGGCGTCTTGATTCAGAAGGATCTTGTCGGGATCACTTTCGGCCATGGGCCAGCCGTAGACCATCATCGGTCTTTCACTTGCATGAAGCAAAGGGCTGAGAGCAAGATAGGCAATGCTTGAGGTCAGAGAAAGAGTAAGCCTAGGGGCGAACTTGGGCTTGGACTTTAACATAGGGGCCAACCTCAGCGATAAGCAGATGGAAGAGTCGATCAGACTTCGATGGAAGCCTGAAAAATATGAGGGATAATCAGATGCATCAGCACTACGATATTGCCATAATTGGCGGAGGCATAACAGGGCTTTCTAGCGCTTATCACCTCGGAAAATCAAAGGATCTCAAGATCTGTCTATCGACCAGCTCTGAGGTCAGCGCCAGTCGATCGAGCGCGAATATGATCAGCGGTGGCTTGATCGATAACTTCACCCGCATCGTGCAGCGTCACGGGCCGGAAAAAGCAGAGCAGGCTTGGAAATATTCCAATCACGCATTCGATGCTCTTATGGAGTTTGCGAAGGCCAACGGAATCAAAACAGTAAAAGGCGAAAGACGGCGGCTGATCGAAACTCCCGATGAACTGGAGGAATGCAAAAAGGCAGTCGTTGAGTTAAACGAAGCGGGTTTCAAAAGCCTTATGGAGAAAGCCCCTGACGGTTCCGAGCATTTACTTGGACAGCAAAACGATGGGGAGCGCGCAGCCTCGATCGATAGCCAGGGACTCCTGGATTATCTTGAAAAATCGACTTCGACTGTTACAAGGCTTGGAAAAACGACTCGGGTCATCCGGGAATCTCAGCAGTTTAAGATCGAAACTGAGAAAGAAAGTTTTACGGCTGAAGTCATCATCTATGCAAACCATCTCGATATCAGTCATTTCCTTCCCGGCCTTAAAGAGGTTTTGGTGTCGAGCCAGGATCAGTGGCTGAGGATGCAAACGGAAGCCGGGACATTACCCTTCGCTCCCGGCACAGTCTTGAGCTGGCGTCACGGGCACTACTGGGCGCAAATTGAAAGTGATCGGCAGCTGACGATGGGCGGCGCTCGTTTTTTAAGGCCAATGGCGGGTTTTGAAGCGGACAAAGCTGAACTGAGTGAAAAAGTCTCGAAGAATTTGCCGGAGGCCTGGGCGAAGTATTTTCCGAAGCGGCCTCTCACAAAAATGATCGCCAGCAAAGCCAGCCTCGATATCAGACCTTGCGATGAGATACCGGTCATAGGGCCAATGTTTGGCGAGACGGGAATTTTTTTGGGCGCGGGATATATGGGGCAGGGGATCAGTCTCGGCTTTAAAGCTGGTCAATCTCTGGCACAACTTGTATTAGGAAAAAGCGATGAACTGCCGCGCTTTTTCTGGCCGGAAAGACATCGAAGCCTTGCCTCCACTGACAATGAGGAGAATTGAAAATGGCGAATGACCCAGCAGCACCTGCCGCCCGCATCGTCCGTTGTCCGATCTGCGGTAAGAGCACTCGTTACGATCAGACCAATCCTGATCGACCGTTTTGCAGCAGTCGTTGTAAGACGATGGATATCGCACAGTGGGCTGACGAGAACTATCGTGTTCCAGCCAAACCCGATTACGGCGAGGAGGAAGAAGACTTTCCGCGCGTGAAAGACGATGAGGACGATTAAGCCGAAGACTTAACGTTCCGACATGATCTCGATGTAGAGTTCGAGTTCGTCATAATATACGGTTTCAGTGAGTGTAAGACGGCTTTCAAGAAGACGGCACTGATCGGAAAGGTCAGAGAGGATGACTTCGCGATAGCTGTCTTTTTCTTCTTCGATAACTGCGCCCTGGAGTTCGAGCTTATCCATGACGTCATCGATTTCCGAGACCTGGCGTCTCAAGACCTCGAGGCGAAGTTCGCGAAGCTCGCGAATGGTATGAAGAGTTTCATCATCGATCGGGCATTCAAATACAACAACAGCCATGAGTTACACCTTTCCAGAAGTTAGCCCCCGATGGGCCTACTCTGGAAATTGCAACTTCAGGGCCAAGTCGATTCAGCCGAGGACCACATCGCGGATCTCAGGTATTTTGTCCCGCAAAATCGGAACGATACCGTTGAATAAGGTGATCTGTGAGGATGGACATCCCGAGCAGCCACCGAACAAGCGAAGTGTCACAATTCCATCATCCACATCCAAAAGCTCACAGCCGCCGGCATGGAGTTCAAGCATCGGGTTGATATCGCTTGCGATAATCTCTTTGATTTGTTCGATCATGGACAGATTCCTTTGTATATAAGTCTCTGTTTTAGTTACTAAACGTATGAGCTAGGCCGCGGATGGCTGCACGTCCCATGGCTTCAACGGCCTGCAGACTGTTGCCTGCTGTGTGAGGAGTGCCCAGGAGTCGCTCTGACTCCGCCAGTTCTTTATCATGAAGCGGCTCGTTTTCGAAGACATCTAATGCAACGCCTGCGATTTGTCCGCTTTTAAGACCCTTCTTCAGCGTTTCCTCGTCAAATATCCCGCCTCGGGCTGTATTGATTAGGAAAACTCCTTTATTGGTCAGAGACAGCTCTCTGTCTCCAAACATCTTACGTGTCTGATCGGTAAGGGGAACGTGAAAACTCAAGAGTTCTGCCCAAGATAAAAGATCGTCATAGGCAAGCCTTTGAATTCCGATCGCTATTTCTAATTCAGGCTTAGGAACTATCTCCGCGTAGGCAATCTCCGCGCCGAGCATCTTGAGGAGAGGGGCGAGCTTGGAACCCACATGCCCAAGACCGATTATCCCCACTTTCATACCAGAGAGGCCGCGACCGCCGTCCTTATTCCAGACGCCAGCTGACAACTTCTTTGCGTTCTGATTGATATTGCGACAGAGGCCTATGATCATTCCCAAGGAGTGCTCAGCAACAGCGAGACTGTTGACTCCAGGTTCATGGATCACTCTCACTCCACGTGAGGCGCAGGCCGCAAAATCGATGTTATCCACCCCCACGCCGTACTTCGCAATCGCCTTAAGATTCGGCATGCGATCGATTCCATAAGCCGTGACCGGTTCACCACCTACAAGCCAGGCATCAAGGTTTTGCGTGAACGAAGGGTCATTGAAGATGAGGAGTTGCTCGGGAAGCCTCAGATCGAGGTAATGAATCTTCGAGTCTGGAAAGCGCAGCTCAAGTTCAGTCTTGAGACTCGCGCTTTTCATAAAACTCGTGGCTGTAACGAGAATCTTGGGAGAAGAAGCCATGTTATGGCCTAATTCAAAAGGTAAACAAGTCGATCAAGAGTCAAAGCGCCGAAGACGCCGAAGAGGTAAAAACAGGAATAGAAAAAGAGGGGCATGGCTCGCTGATTTTCGCGGGTGGTGTAGAGTCTGAAGGCCAACCACACGAAGTAAAGAGTCAAAGCACCGGCGATGATCCCATAGATCCAGCCCGCGATTCCGAAGACCGAAAGGGAAAGGACACAGGGGATGAGAAGCACGCTGTAGAAAAGAATCTGCTGACGCGTGACTTCGAGTCCTTTGACAGTAGGAAGCATAGGAATATTCGCGCGAGCGTAATCGTCTTTGTATTTGATCGCGAGCGACCAAAAGTGAGGCGGTGTCCAAAGGAAGATAATTCCAAAGAGAACCCAGGCGGGCCATTCGATTGTTCCGGTCATCGCTGCCCAGCCGATCAGAGGACCAAAACATCCAGCAGCACCACCGAGAACGATGTTCTGCACCGTTCTACGCTTGAGATACATCGTGTAAACGACGGCATAGAGAATGTTGCCGATAACGCCAAGCCAAGCGGCAAGCGGCGTCGCCATCGTATAGAGAAGTGCGAACGAGGCAATAGCCATGGCAATGGCAAGAGTTGCAGCACGTGTCGAACTGATTTTGCCAGCTGGAATAGGGCGGGTGCGCGTTCTCTTCATATGCTGATCGATATCCGAATCAGCCAGATGATTAAAGATCGCCGAGGACCCCGAAGCGAGGAACGTTCCGATCAAAGCCACAAGTGAGAGCTTCAAACTAGGAAGTTCATTTTGCGTCAGGAAGAGCGCAGGAATAACCGTAACGACCACCATGAGTGAGATCGTGGGTTTGGTCATCGAGAAATAGCTTCGCCAATCGACAGGAGTAGACGACGCTGCTTCTGCTGCCAGGGGAAACGACTGAGCTGTACTTTTGTGTTCCATAAGAATCCTCGATGCAGAGTCATGCCCATCTTAGGTCTACTGCGCTATGAGTCAGGTTCTTTTCAAAAAAGAATAAGGCGATTGCACAGACGCTGCATACCGCCCATGACTCGCGCACGATAGACAAAGAATCAAGCATCACGAGAGGATGCTTAGGCCTAGCGTTAGAACGGGGATGCGACATCCATCCAGATCGGAATCCAAACACACAGGAAGAAAAGAATAGGGAAAAGGAACATCATAAAGAGGAGAGTCAACCAACCCTTCTGTTCACGTTGCTGCTGTTCAAGATCTTTGACTTTCATGAATTACCTCGTTGCAGAGTGGACTCTATAGAAGGGATTCTACCACGTTCGGATCGTGACCCCCTTTCTATCACGGACTTTTTAAGTGCAAAAGGGCTTTTGCAGAGAATCTACCCAGCCATTATAGAGGGGTTTACTCCGGTCTATTCAGCCATTTGTACACTTCCCAGTTCCGCCAAACATTCTTAACATAAGAACTTGTTTCACCAAAGCTCAAGCCTTCCGCCCAGACGACCAGATCAGCTGCGTTGCGACGGGCTAGCCATGTATCCACGACGTATTCACCTGCATTATAGGCGGCAATCGCATACGGCCATTTGTTGTCATAACGCTTACCGAGTTTTGCCAGATAGTAGGTTCCCAGCTGAAGGTTAAGCTCGGGCTGCTTGAGGCGTTCGCCCATGCCGCTTGGACTTAGGCTGAGCGCTCGGGCCTGCTCCTGCGCAGTATTGGGCATGAGCTGCATCAGACCAATGGCGCCCACCGGTGAAAGTACGGCAGGACGGAAAGTGCTTTCCTGCCTGGACAGTCCCCAGACCAATTCAGGTTCGAGATTGTTTGTGCCTGCAAAGCGGCCCACGTCGGCCCTGAAAGGCGTTGGGAAAAAGATGAGGAGCTGCTCGGGATAATCCTCCCAAAGCTCCGGTTGTTTTTGATTGATCTGCGCACTGAGACTAATCGAAAGGATGTACTGCTCGGCCATATGCAAAAGACGAGTGGCGTAGAGACTTGGCTCCAGTTCATCGACCAGTTTGGGTTTGCCATAAATTTGATTGTAGAGCTCCTGAGCGAGATCACC
>SEDW01000951.1 GCA_004193325.1 Pseudomonadota bacterium
GGGAGTGTAAATAGATTTGTGTAAACAGCCCTTTACCGGATAGGCTCAGAAGCCATCCAAGCAAGGAGCTGGAAATGGAAATACAGTCCCAGGAATTTGCGCCATTTGATCTTAGCAAGGTTCAAGAGAAGCTTAAGCACGTTAAGTCTTTGGAAGACCTAACGGGCCCTGGTGGCCCTATGCAAGAGCTTATGAAACAAGCTGTTGAACGCATTTTAAAAGCGGAACAAGAAGATCATTTGGGTTACGAACCCTATCAGAAGACTGAGCAAGCCAAGTCGAACAGTCGTAACGGATATTCAAAAAAGACAGTTAAAACCTCTTCGGGCCCGATGGAATTGAAAATTCCCAGGGATAGAAAAGGCACCTTTGAACCGAAGTTAATTGAGAAATATCAGACTTTTGACCCCGATCTAGAGAAGAAAATTATTGGTATGTACTCGCGTGGAATGAGTACACGCGATATTCAATCTCAACTTGAAGAATTTTATTGCACAGAAGTCTCGCCCACTCTGATTTCTACGATCACTGACAAGGTATTAGAGGGCGTAAAAGAATGGCAATCGCGCCCCCTAAACGACGTCTATCCAGTTCTATTCATGGATGCGATTCACTACAAAATTAGACAAGACGGGAAAGTCATCACCAAGGCCGCTTACACGTGTATGGGCATCAACCTCGATGGCAAGGTTGATGTGTTAGGACTTTGGATCGCTGAAGCCGAAGGCGCCCATTTCTGGCTATCCGTGATGAGTGAACTGAAGCTCCGAGGAGTAAAAGATGTACTCATCGCATGCGTCGATGGCCTAAAAGGCTTTCCTGAAGCTATTGCTACAGTGTTTCCGAAAGCACAGGTTCAGCTGTGCATCGTGCACCAGATCCGCAACTCGCTACGCTACGTGCCGTACAAAAAACAGCCCGAGTTTATCGCGGACCTGAAGCAAGTATACCGCGCACCAAGCCTTGATGTTGCCGAGGCGGAACTCGACCAGCTCGAAGACAAGTGGAAAGCGCGAGCGCCCTTCGCTGTCGCGGGCTGGCGGACTAACTGGATCAATCTTTCGACATATTTCGCGTACCCGCCTCCCATTCGAAAGATGATCTACACAACAAATGCAGTCGAGGCGCTTCATCGACAATTTAGGAAAGTAACTAAAACCAAAGGATCATTTCCGACTGACGATGCATTAAAGAAGATGCTGTATCTAGCAACACTTGACTTGAAGGCATCGTTTCATAGTAAACAGGGTTGGCCCGAAGTTCTTGGGCATCTTAGAATCATATTTGAGGATCGCATTCCTCAAATAGTAATTTGAGTCACGGGCTCGTTTACACAAAATATCGGACACTCTCCCCAAATGCGGTAACTAAAGGTGTCTTGTCGAGACTTGTATAGATAGATAAGTCTGTTCGAAGCGCGGAGCGGTGAGACAAGCAACCATTGAGTTGGGCCGCAAAAAAAGAAAAGTCGAAAAAATATAAACTAAAAAAAATTCAACCAACGCGCCCCGCGAAGCGGCAGCCTGTACGGTGGGGGGATACATAAGGGGGGCAGGCGGAGCCTCTCCTCTTATGCCGCCGGAGGCCAATAGCGAAGCGCCCA
>SEDW01000139.1 GCA_004193325.1 Pseudomonadota bacterium
GCAGCGAGCCAGCGGAGCTGTCGACGTCTCGCGATTGGACTGTTTGCAGCGAGAAAGTAGAGCCGCAGGGCCACGATGAGGAAAGCGATGTTGCTCAGAAAGTTTAAGGGCTCAGACCAAAATCCTGCATCGATGCGTTCGCAATACTTATCGAGGGGAGCCAGTAACATTTGCCAAATCTGGCCCATCATTCACCTCAAAGCGTCAGGTCGAGCTCACAGACAAGTGGATAATGATCGGAAGGTAGCTGGGTCCGATCACGAAAGGATGTGGGTAGCATAATCTCTTTGTCCTCTTCGGCAAAGCGATAGCGATAAACAAAAGCGCTTTTTACCCGATGCGAAAGATCTTTTGTGACAAAGAGGAAGTCGAGCTGCTGCGCAATGAGATTTCTTTTGACGAAAGTCATTTGTGAAATGCGCTCATACTGCGGCACCTCTTTGATTTCCAGCACATCCTCAAAGAGCTCGTTCTCATAAAGCGGCAAAAATTCCTGAGCGGTATCGTGACGTCCAGCTCTCCCATTAAAGTCTCCGGTCATCAGGATGGGAACATCCGGACCGAGTTCCTGCCGAAAACTCTGATAGATTGCGAGCAATGCTTTAAGTTCCGCACCACGTCTCACTTTACCTTCGAGATCGACACCTGCCGTATCAAATCCTGACTTCAAATGGACGAGTAGGATGACCAGTCTCACCCGTCCTTCGGACTCAAGGATCAAAGCCGGAATATCCCGCGAGAGCCGACGGTCTTTCGGCACAGCGAGATCATAATAGGGCGCAGCCGTTGCTGCCAAATGATAGGTCACAGGATCGATCTCATGCGGATAGAGAAAGGGTAGGGGCCAATTCTTGTGGCTCTTGATGCGGCTCGTCCAGGGCAAAGATTTTTTGACGAGATAGCCGCTCTCGATGCCGCGGTTGGAATTCCCTTCCAAAAGATAGGGGATCCACGCATCATCGAGAAAGACGTGCGCGAAGAGTTCCAGGGATTCAAAACCACCGATTTCGCAAAGACAGACAATATCGGGATTTACTTCGTGAATGAGATCGGCGATGCGTTTGATCTTGGAGAGGGGCTTGAGATAGATGTCGTCTTTTCCAAGGAGTTTCCACTGTTCGTCGCTAATATTGAGAATGGCCTCACGGCTCATCGGATATTCAAGCTGGAGAAAAAAATCCTGAGCATTGAATTCCATGATTTTCAGTAGCATGCAGGAGCCTCCTGGCCTTGGCGCTTCGGAAATGCCCTAAGTCAACGAATGCCTTTAGTTTTTCGAAGGCGAGTCCCTCTTTCCCCTATCGTTGCATACGAGCCTTTTGATATTCAAGTCTTGAAGTTTGCGAGCTAGGAAACATTGATGAACAAAACGATAACAAAGACCAGTTCTCAGGAAAAAGCCCGCAAAAAACGCTGCAACGCCCAGTTCATCGTTGGTTTGGGCCGCGCTTCGGCTGGTGCGGTGATCTTCTCCCTGCCCCTACTTATGACTATGGAAATGTGGAATCTCGGCTTTTACATTGAGCCTTTAAGACGGGCCTTGATGATTGTCCTAAGCATTCCCCTCCTCATCGGCCTCTCTCATGTCTTTGGCTTTGAAGAGACCTTTGGTTGGCAGGATGACACGATTGATGCCTTTGTCGCGTTGACCGTTGGCTTCTTTTGTTCGGCGATCATTCTCTACATTCTTGGTGTGATCAAAGGCGATAATTCCGGGCAGGAACTCTTTGGCAAAATCGAATTGCAGATGATTCCCGCCAGCATCGGCGCCTTGCTTGCTCAGAGTCAGCTCGGGAGTCGGGATCGTTCGGATGGCGACGAGGATGCCGACGATAATGCGTCGACGGAAGAAAAGACGACCACGTACTGGGGCGAAATCTTTTTGATGGCGGTCGGATCCCTCTTTCTCTCGCTCAGCATCGCTCCCACGGAAGAAGTGATTCTCATCGCCTTCAGCATCACCAAGTGGCAAGGCTTCCAACTCGGGGTCCTGTCGCTGATGCTTATGCACGCTTTCGTCTACGTCGTGGATTTTCGAGGGTCGGAAAAGCCTGATCATCCGGTGAGCCGAGGGTCGATTTTCATTCGTTTTACTGTGGTGGGCTATGCTCTGGCGCTATTGACAGGATTTTTTGTTCTTTGGGTCTTCGGCCGCACGACCGGGATGTCCGCTCTTGAAATTTCGATGATCACAGTGGTCTTAGGCTTTCCCAGCGCAGTCGGTGCGTCTGCTGCCCGACTCATTATTTAAAAGTGTAAGAGGAATTTTGTGGCGAAGTCCAAAGACAAGAAAAAAGCAAAACAAGCAGAGCTGAGCGAATCAACGCCAGCCCTCGAATGGATTTTTGCCATCTCGGGCGTGGTGCTCGTCGTGATGATGCTGAGTTTTATTGGCTACAACGCTTTGAAAGAGGACGAGACTCCACCGGAGATCGTGATCACATCAAAGGCGATCAAAGCCAACGGCTCAGGTTTTCTGATGCAGATCATGGTCGAAAACAATGGAGCGACGACGGCGGCTGCGCTCAACGTCGAAGGCAAGCTTATGGATGGCGAGAAAGAAATTGAGGCGAGCACTCTCACTTTTGACTACTTGCCTGCCCATTCCCGCCGCGAGGGTGGTTTCTTTTTTGCGAAGGATCCAAGGAGCTTTAAAGTGGAACTGAGGCCTCTCGGTTATCAGGAGCCCTAAGAAGTCTTGCGATTGATGCGAAGCCAGGCACTACGGATCGTAGCCTGGTCCTTGCTATCGAGATGACCTGTGATCTTGATCGCTTCATCGACGAAGTCATCGTGAGACCAGCCTTTACTAAAGCTATCGCAGGCGGCTTTGAAGAGACTTTGATTCCATTCGCCATCAGCTGCCCCGAGCGCCAGAAAGTTTTTGCTGCTGCGATAGAGTTCCGTCGAGGCAAACATGTCTCCCTCGCTCTCTCTCATCAGGGTCCGGCTTTCGTAAGTTGCCACCTTAGGAGATTCCTCCGCCCCTTGAGCTTTCAACCAGCCTTCCAAATCAGAATTATTCACGCGTGATCGCAATTCCCTGAGGGACTGAAATTTCATTTTCTCGGATCGGAGATGGCCCGGGGCCCGCGACAGGCGCGAGGGATTTTTGCAGGAGCTGTCGATCCTCTCGCCCAGAACCGAATAAAGTTTTCGCACGAGATCATCGTAGGCAGCCCGGTTCGGCAGAGCATTCTCTAAAGAAATAATGAAATGATAGGACTTGCCACCTGAGTAGACGCAGCTTGAAAAAGGCATCTGAATTGCGTCCACATATTCAAGCTGCTCCGTCAGGCTCACCTTATCCATTTCCACCAGGAGGTTTCGAAAATGAGTAACATTTGCATCCGCACGTCTTGGCTTTAAGGCGTGATGGTAGGCGGCGATTGGATCATTGTCCCGCTTTTGGTCGATGGGATTGATCGAGAAGAAGCCGTGGCGTCTCGGATCAAAAAAACTTATGGGCAGAATTCTGGTGCCTTTGGGATTGTCGGCGAGGCAAGTGGATTCACCAGCATCAAAGAGGAGATCAAAAAATGGATTCATGGCGTCCTGTGCAGCGGACGCAGTTTTCCCGCATCCGTCTTATCGAAGGATTAATCTGATCTTTAGGCGAATGGGATACATGGGGAGGCATTCTTTGCGAATGTCCCGGCCGCGAAAAAGGGGCGGAAGTAGCTGCGTCGTTATAACCATTCTACCAGATTATTTTATGGTGGAAACTCTGATCGAATTGTCGTCTGTCATGGATTTGACAGGAACTTGGCCCTTTTTGAACCCGCCTTGTGCACGGCAGGGCGAAAAGCCCTCGCTTCCAGGCTGCGATAGGGCGAGGACTGTGATATTTCATTCTTTCACGACGAGGACTGGAGAACAGGCATTGGTAGCTCTCGCTCAACTGGCCCCCAAGGCCCAATTTGCAAAGATTCACATCGAGATCAGCAACATCTGCAATCTGCAGTGTAGCTTTTGTCCCGCTGTCGAACGCAAAAAGGGGACGATGAGCGTCGAGGATTTCGAAATGATCCTCTCGCAGGTGGGTCCGATGGCCGAACAGGTTTGCCTTCATCTCATGGGTGAGCCGCTTCTCCATCCGCAAATCGGCAAGTTGATCGATATCTGTGAAGAGAAAGGCGTTCGCCTCTTTCTCGTTTCGAACGCTGTGCTGCTCAAAGAGCGATCGATGCAGATGCTGCTTCGTCCGGCGTTTCGTCAGTTGAATTTTTCGCTGCATAGTTTCAAAGATAATTTCGGCGACATCGATCCAACTCCCTATCTCAATAAAGTCTTTACGCTCACCGAGCGCGCTTTTGCTGAGCGGCCCGACCTCTACATCAATTATCGATTGTGGAATCTCGACGATCCACGTGGATCGAGCTTTGGGAATATGCGCATGCTCAAAGCCATCGAGGAGCGTTTCGGCGTCTCGATTGAGGGATCGATCGATGTCCGAAAGAAGAAGAGCTTTAAGATAAGCAATCGCCTCTACCTACACTTCGATACGGAATTTGTCTGGCCCAGCATGGATCTGCCGGAGCAGGGCACACGCGGCCGCTGTTATGGTCTCTCATCGCATTTTGGAATTTTGGTGGATGGAACGGTCGTTCCCTGCTGCCTCGATAAAGAAGGCGTGATCACCCTCGGCAACATCAAGGAGCAGCCGATCGAGGAGATTTTAAATTCTCCCCGGGCTCAGGCTATGCTTAAGGGCTTTAAAAATGGGAAACTGGTGGAATCTCTTTGCCAGCGTTGCCAATACATCGATCGCTTCCGCTGACGCTAAGCCGTCGTCAGGATTTCACGGTCTCTACTTGAACCGAATCACTTTGCAGTTCAGCAGATTTCTCTCTAGGGAGTTCATTCGATTTTTTGCTGCAACCAATCATGGATGCGGAGAGGGCGAGAGAACTGAGAAAGAGATGATTCGCAATCTTCATGAATTCTCCAGGATAATAAACGTGATCCCTGGGGTGCAGTCCAGGGTAGGTGCCTTATCGGTGGGACGAAGCCATTTCTAAAGGCAAAATTATCCTCTCCTGCTAATCCCCTAAAATCTCTTTTGAAAATTCCGCGAAAATAGGGACTTTGCATAGTACCAAACGATAGGTCTTGCGAGAAATTGAGCCTTCCCGTCTATTCCGGGCCGATTGCGATATTTGAGAATCGTTCCCAGTATTTCCCTCCGCTAAAAGATTTTAAATGGGGTGAATATGATGAGGAAAATCAGAAGGATTTACCTAAAATGCAAGATCCGGTTCATTTTCTTCCGGGAGATGCCGATAGCGGGCTGAGCGGATTTTTTTAAGACGTATGATGTCTTTGGGGGCTCTCGTGGTTACGACTCGCTTGATAGGCCTACTCGCAACAAGCTTTATCCTTACAAGCTGTGTTCAGTACACCTCCGGCTATAAACGCCGAGGGATCGCTGCCGCTGCTGCCACGCCTGCCGCTACCGAAGATCCAGCGACAGAAGAAACTCCGGCCGAAGAGGAAACCACAGAAGAGACCACGGAGGAAACTCCAGCCGAAGAAGTCACCGAAGAAGAAGTGGCTGTCGAAGGCACCGAACTCGTCAACACCTGTGCCGCCTGCCACAGTAAGACCCGGCTCGCCGAGAAGGTTATTCTCAATAAAGCAGCAATCCCGAGACTGACTGCCGCCTACACCGGCAAAGAGAAACTGATTCATTCCGGACTTAAGTCATCGTTTACCGGCAAGGGCCGAAAGCTCCTCGAAAAGAAACTCTCGAAAATCAATTGAAGTCCCAAAAAAAAGAAGCCTCGCAAAATGCGAGGCTTCTTTTTTTGTCTCAGACTCTATCGGCCGCCTAATTGATTTTGCGCTCTCACACTGTCTTTGGTCTCAGGACTGGCTGCCGGAGGACAATGGTTCATGCTACGAATCGGACTGTGACCCTGATCCCCTTTTTCGAGGTCTGCACAATTAGGTTCCGTGGACAGAACAGGACTGGAGGAGAGTGGCTCGACTTCGCCGTCCTTTGACTTGTCTGTCTGCACAGCGCTCACGGGTGAGCGGGAACAAGCAGAACCGAAACTCAAGATCAGGCCAACAGTTAAAAGAATAGTCTTCATTCTACACTCTCCTCTTTGGTGTGGATCTACATCGAGGCTTCGCGCTGCGGCGAAGGCGGGTCCACGCTCACTCGATTCGATTCCATGCGTTTTAAATCGTCAAGTTTGATGCCTTCAATTCCCAGTCGGTCCAGTGCCTTCAAAGTGCGTTCGTACCAGTTGCGTTCAATGGCAGCAAAACGCCCATGATCCATGAAATCCTGCCAGTCGCTCCAACCGTCGCCTTCGGCAATGACATTAAGAAGGCAGCTATAACCGAGTTCAGGACAACGCTTCTGGCGCAAGAGCCCTTGAAGAAGACCAGCACGGTTCTCAAGAAGACTGATGTGACGATTGATGGGCATTGGAACCTCCAGCATTAAGTTAGTTAAAGCTTAGCTGAGGGTTCTCTCTAAAAAAAGCACGACGACGAATAGGAAAAGCTCCAAAACCCTGGCTGCCAAGGCGTGGGAGCTTTCCCTACTAACTCTTCACGGGCATGAATACGCGACAGTAAATGCCAACGCTTACCCTCTCGTTAGCGAAAGGGCTTTCCCATGATCAAGGAACAACAACTGGAGATGCCAGGAAAAATGTCCAAAATGCCCAAGCCATCACAAAGATCACAGCACCGATCAAAATGATTCCGTGCGGACGCGTTGCGTGATGACGAAGACCGCTTGTGCGTTTGACTCTTGCTGTAGGAGGCGTGGTTGCTGACATGATCGCATCTCTTGAATGGAATGGTCTGAATTCGACTGGGCGTGAGAGCCCTCATCTACTGCCAAAATCCGGGAATTGTGGCTTGAGGTCAAGACGGTTTCCGGCCGTTGCAGACTGTCCGAAATGGGCTCTTGTCGAATTAAGCTGTCAGTCAGAGGGTTTACGGCCCAGGAAAAAGATAAGCAACTCTTTTGCTGATTTCTGTGTCGCAGATTTTTACCGAGGATCATTTCCTTTTCAACGGCCCTTAAACTGCCGCAATCGGGCGACAGCGCTTCAAGACAATGTCGATTTCAGAAGGGGAGAAGAGGCGGCAGTCATTTTTTTTTGAAGAGTTTAGGAGCTGATTTGTTTGTCCTTTCCCTTAGCCGTTCTAGAGGCACCAAGGGCCGGATCGGCACTGCTCCGACTCTTCCTAGCACTTGAGACGTATAATGAAGGCACCAGGATGATCATGGGAAAAGATGTTTAAGCGGAGTAACGAATGCGTAATCGAGCTATGAAGCTGAGCCTTTTTGCAATAAGTCTCGGATTCACAATGAGTCTGTCAGCACAGACCCGAAGTCAGGTGACTGGCGATAACTTTGCCAAACAAGCCCAGACTCTCTACATCAGGGGCGATGTCGGTACTTCGACTTTCGACAGCAAGGCTGCCGCGAGTAAAGACACACATTCAGCAATCAGCTATGAACTCGGCGGTTGGTTCGGTGAATCTCGGGTGATCGGTCTCAGCATTAAAAATCAGATCGATGTCGTACCCTTTTCCCTGAACAACAGTGAATCGTCAACGAACTT
>SEDW01000952.1 GCA_004193325.1 Pseudomonadota bacterium
ACTCAGTGAGCTACTGGTGCCTGGACCAAAACCTTCGATCTCTGTTTTCATAAGCGTCCCGATCCACCTTCCGTTGTCTTCGCCCAGCCTAGCAAAAGGGATCAAATTGAAACTTCCCCAGCTCATGGAATACCTCGCCCGAGGGCCAGGATCAAGGGACGTGGGCGCAGGGGCCGAGCAGGAGCAACCGGTAGAATGTTGCGATTATGCGAAAATCTTAGTAAATTTTTCATTCTCGTTTATTTTAACGAATTATGAGGATTTCAACGATCATGAGTTCGCGCAGTCACATCCTACAATTATGACGCGATTTTAATCACACAAGTTGGTAGGTTATGAGAACCCCGGCAATTGTCATAAGGAAGAGGCCGAAGATGAATGCCACATCGGCTACTTGTTCATAGCGAATGCCAACGGGATCCAGCTCATCGCGGCGCATGGATATGTACGAACAAAATGCGCTCAACATAAAAAATAGCGAGTCGATCGCGAGAACTTCGTCGGCCCGCGTGTTGCCGCGATGAACTTCGGTCAGCTGAACGATATTAATGACGGTCATACACACGCCGATCATGGTCGCCGAAGTGGGAAGCACATGTGTTGAGACGCGGCGTTTCTTGAACATAGGCTTCTCCAGGATGTTCTTCAATGTGGCGAATAATCAGCCTGCCTTGGAATCTTGGGTTTGGTGTTTTTCGGCAAACCAAAGAAGACCTCGACGGAATGTATTTGACCATTTCTTACCCGAAAAAGCTCGGTATTGCGAAAGTTTTCACCGTCTTTGTTGCTGGCATCGTACGTGACAAAACATTCCTCACCTTTGGTGAAGACCTCCTTGAGATCGTGTCCTGCAAAAGTCCCAGCCAATGGCCAGCAGCGTTCGAAATACGTTTTGCGGTCGATGTGATTGTCGAGAGGACTTGTGAAGGTGAAATCGTCCGCTATGATTTTTTCTGCCTCATTACGATCAGCGCTGGCAAACGTTTCGAAGTAGCGTCTGATCAAAGTTTCAGTCGGATCATTTTGCATGGGATTCTCCTTGAGTGTGCTCGGGTTCTCCAAAAAATTCTCAGTCCGAATGAGGTTCGTCTGCAATCACTAGTTTGAAGGAGGAATTGAGGCGCGAATAAAATGACATAGATTGCCTCGTTCCAGCTGTTTTAGCGCACTGTGAATAATACAATGATTACGAATTGTTAAATTCTTCTGTAGAGGAATTCCAATTCTTTTAATAATGATAACCATTATTGTTTGAGAAATGTTCGGAGTTTTTAAATATCATGATGAAATCGAAATCCGTCTCCACGGCCCTAGCTCTTCTCCTCACCGCAACCCTCTCTGATCTTTCTCTCGCTGCTGTTAAAGATCTTGGGACTCTCGGCGGTAGCTATAGTTTTGCGCGCGACATCAACCAGAGCGGTCAGGTCACGGGGGAATCCACAACTGCAAAAGGCGAAACTCACGCGTTCATCTGGAAAGGAGCAGAGCTCATTGATCTCGGAACCTGGAAGACCCATAAATTCAGCATGGCCAACGGCATGAACAACCTCGGTCAGGTCGTAGGCTATTCTCGTACGTCCACGAATGCAGGCGCGACCAA
>SEDW01000140.1 GCA_004193325.1 Pseudomonadota bacterium
CTGATACTAGGCCCACCATTGTCAGGACAGGCAAGGTTCAGAGGTGATCCCCCGAAAGCCTTGGCGATTGCAAAGTCGAGTGACTGCGCTGTGGACTTGGCTTCATTGTCCCGGTTCAACGGTTGATCAACCTGTGCTGCCGTCAAAGTCCCGACCAGACTGTCACCATGGTCGCCTTTATTTTTATTAACCTCATTACCCTGGCCCATTCCATTGATGACGATAAGTTTATTCGCAAAAGGGGTCAGCGGCTCCAGGCCTTTGCCTGCGAGAGTCTGAGCTGTAATCTTTCCCGTCTGAGACGGAAACCACGAATCCTTCTCCGGTCCCATAGGTTGGTAGAGAAAAATTGCAAAAGGTAGCGGCTCATTTGCGGCTTTCGCTCTCGGATCAAAGGCGAGACTCTCGAGGAGGGGCAAGCCAAACATGGTCCCTGCAGTTCCTACCAAAAACAAGCGACGATCCATATTTTTCCCCTGCCCTATTTCATAAACTTTTTTCGGATTATTGATTCGATCTTAGAGTGAGAAGGCGATCCGTCAGGACCATCTGAAACAGATCCTTGGCGGAGGCCCCTTTAAGACTAGCTTCGCCCACTCTTCGAATGAGATCGGCATCACCGGCGTCGGCATAACGCCCGAAGAGACCCTCGACAATTTTTTGGGCGTAACACTGATGAAATTCGTTACGCTTGACGATCTCAGTCATGAATTCCACAGGTCCATTAAATTTGATCGAATCCTCTTTGAACCAATATTCACCGGACGCATCTAGCGCGGTACCATTAAGCTCAGCCGTGCGCCACTTGCCAGTCACACTAAAATTCTCGAGGGCAAATCCCGCTGGATTGATCCGCGGTGTGTGGCAGCCTGCGCAGGATCCTTTGCCAGTCAATGCCGTGACTCGTTCGCGGTTCGTTTTGAAATCACCAACTGCCCCGTCGTCGACATTGGGAGGCGCACCTCCTAAAGTTGTACAGAGGAGAGTCTGGGCTACGTAGACTCCACGCGTGATGATGCCGGTCTGCCCCTCAGGCTTTGAAAAGTTGGACAGAAACGCGACCTGAGAGAGAAGGCCCGCTCTGTGCTCGGGATCCAAATTTACCTTCTTCGGTTCGGCGCTCGTCTGCGTGACTTCGTAGATTGGGGCTGTCTTCGCACTGACAAAGGCGTAGGGTGCCGTGAAGAGCTCCGTCGCAGCTTTACCGCTCTTGACGACAACATCATCGACAAAGAGCTGGGCCTCGAGAGCGATTGTCTTGCTGTCTAAGGCTGCACCTTCGGGATAATTATTTTTGTCTTGGGGAACTGCTTTGAACTGATCGATGCGATAGCCCTTGCTGTGAACTGCCGAGAGAATCGCGCTACCTCGTGGATCGTCGAGCAGGCGGCGGACCTGAGTTTGAATCACCGCTGGCTTTAAAAGGTCGCCGCTTTTTGCGGACGCGAACAGGGCTTCATCCGGCATCGTCTCCCAAATCCCGTAGGAAAGCCGTGAAGCGATTTCATAAGCGTCGAGAGTCTTGTAGCGACCGTTGCTCTTATCACCACGTTCCACGCGATAGATGAACAGAGGCGACTGTAGGGCAATAGTGATCATCGCGGCGAAGCCTCCCGCTTTAGCGTCCGTCGCGTCGCTGACAGGAGTTCCTTTCGCAAACATAGAAGAAATCATTTCAACGTCAGATGCAGTTGGTGGCCGCCTGTAAGCACGGGTGAGAAAGGCGGTGACGATCGCCTTGTTATCCGTCAAGCCTTTGGGAATGAGTTTCTGAATCGCAGATGGATCCTTTGCGATCCTCTCACCAAGGGCTTCTGCTGCATCTCGATAGGCCGTCCACTGATTGGCGCTGACGCTGTAGGAGGCTCCATTGTTGCCAAAGGCAAAGCCGGTTGGATCGTCTGGAAAATTTGAAGAAAGGCCTGAGAGCTTATCGAGGAACAACAAATCTTTTACTGAATTTTCCCACTGTGTGTGAGAAAGGCGAGGAAAGGAGGAAGCCGCAGCCTGATCTTGAAGATCAATCGTTAGGCCGGTCTGAGACGATCCGCCACCGCCGGAGGTGGTCTCACTGCCGCTTACGGTTTCACCGACGCCGTTGCCTGAACCTTTTTTCTTTCCCAGATTGGGATTCTGAGGAGCACCGCTGCAGCCTATTCCGAACAGGAATAACGATATAAAAACCGCATTGGAGAGTCCCATACGAATATCCCAACTGTCGGAAGAGGTTGCCACTTAAAGTCCCGTAATGCCGTCAAGGCACCGATATCCTTATCGGAAGATAGACTTAGCTCTCCAATTTAAATCTTCAATAGATTGATTTAGCTAGGCTAATCTGTTTGGATTAGCGTCAGGACAATGGTCACTCATGCTCCATTAATTCACCTTAATGATGGAAATGGATCAAATAACGCTTATTTTTAGGGAGATCGGGAAAGAGAAGGCAATTGACTGCAAAAAAGGAAAAGGCTTCCTAATCACGAAACAGCTAGACTCCAGCTGTAACCAACATTAGGGGCTCCCATGCTATATACGATCGTCGTCGTCATCCTTATCATCATGCTTATCGGTGCTCTTCCTCGATGGGGACACTCAGCCAACTGGGGACCTGCGCCATCTGGAATTTTAGGCACTATTCTTATCGTTGTTGTCATTCTTTGGTTGCTGGGCCGTTTACCAGCGTTGTAAGAGCCCACAACGCAACAAAGGCCTGTCCAATGTGGGCAGGCCTTTTAATTTTTGACTGATCTACTTCTGCCTTTGGCCCGGGATTTGCACAGCATTCGAAGGTAGAAGAAAACGTTCTCTATCTCATCAAAGCAAGGACGACACTATGGACAGCAAATTACATACAGAAGAAGAAGCCAAACCAAACATTCTCGGCAGTCCTGAACGAGATCCTGATCAGTGGGTCACTGGAGATGAACCGATGACGGGTCCTCAAGCCTCTTACCTGAAGACGCTTAGTGAAGAAGCTGGAATTGAGTTCGATTCCTCGCTAAATAAAGCAGAGGCTTCGAAGCATATCGAGGAACTTCAGAAAAAAACAGGTCGTGGCCTCGACAAAACTGATACCACCGACAAAAGTATTCATTAAGTAATGTCCTTAAAAAGCACTGTCCCGAGCCGCATGCGGAGGACAGTGCTTTTGATACTACCTCCCCTAGTTCTGCAAAGACGAAAGATTAAAAGCGTTGAACAACTTGCTCTCACCGTTATCAAGATTTAATATCTCAATTGCACCGAGTGCACTCTCATACATTGCCACCACATAATCTTCCGAAAGCCCAAGCCGTCCAATGCCCTTGAGATTGTACTTCGCAGCAACCAGACCATCACTCAAGCGAAATTTAATTATGCTTCCATCGTCCGTGGCAATCACCAAATTGTCTGTGGATAGAAAGCTCTGCCTTACGTTTGGATTGCTAAGCTTAAATCTTGACTCCTGAATCGAATCAGGGCCATTGGTACGAACGATCACAATGTTTTGTGTTGTGTAGTCATAGTAAAAGGCATGATCAAGACCGTTCTTCGAAGGAGTGACATAGGAGCGAATCGAAAGGTCTTGGAGAACTGTGCCTAGAGTGAGATCGACGAGATGCATTCCAACGCTATCGTAGACCAAAGCGCGATCATTGCGTCCCTCGACTTTTCCAATCCAGCTAGGGTTATTCAATCCCAGATCCCTTTGCTGAAAAGTCCAGGCCTTGGCTTCAAGCGTAGCCGCCACATCCACGACGAGGAGCGAGCCACCATTGACGAGAAGCAGCAGCTTTCCGCCTTCAGCCATCTCTCCAGCGATAACACTATTGAGACCATTGATAATCGGCCCCCCGGTCCACTGCCTGAGTACAGACCCCGAAGGATCTATCTGCAAAAGACCAATAGAAAAAAATTCATCGACAAAGGCGACATAACCCTGTGGCAGGTCCGATGCCCAACTCGTAATGGATCCGGCAAGTTTAAGCACTTCAATAGTGGATTGAAAACCATTGCTACGCACGGCCACGCTACTGCCCTTTACATCAAAGGCAAATCCGTCAACTTTGGTCGATAGCCAGACATGCGAGGCGTCTCCCAGCTCCGGTGAGAAACTCAGATCATTCGTCTGAGGATCAACAAAATTCAAACGTCGACCCACCGAGTCGAAACTCGAGAAATAGACTTTGCCAGCCTCCTCAAAGCTCTGCATCGTCCCTCCCGTACCGGCCTGATCAATGGCTGTGCCGATGATATACTTTTCATCCGTTTTGCTTTGGCTACAGGCCGCTACGGAGACGAAGAGGAAAAAGGCGACAATATTTTTCTTACAAAGAAATTCCATAGCTGACTCCCAGTGAATTGTTGCTATTGATGGTTTTGCTCTTAACGTTCAGATTTCCGATTTCGTAAGGCGTGTAAACCAAGCCTTGCGATAGGGTGAACCAGAAGTTCCAGAGAAGAGGTAGCTGCGCATTGATTCGGGTCTCAAAGAGCGGAACCGAAGAGCTTCCTGAAATTTTGTTGTAGTTATCTCTGAAGCTCGCTTTTACCTGTCCATAACCGACTCGGGCCGACGCGGAGACCTGGATAGCATCCAACCAGGCTACTCCCAACTCTAGTGGTATAACGCGGTAACTGATCCCGAGCGTCCCAGCCTGCAGCTTATGCTCTGAGACGAGAGAAAGTTCCGGGTAGCGTTCGTGCTTTTCAACTTCACTGTAAAAACCAACGCTATAGCCTAGGTTATCGGAGTGACGCGGGTACCAATTCAATTCGAGGCTCATCGTTCTGACGTCGGCTGCCTGCACAGCAGTTTTTCTGTAAGATGAATCCAGATATCTCGAGCCTCCGCTGTAACCGATATAGAAATTTTTGAAAGGTTTTGATTGAACACCCTCTTCCAGCGGGAGCGCCTTGGCCCTCATTCCGATGATGACGACTGCAGCCGCTGCAGTATCGAGCAGGCGCCGACCACCCTCTTCACCTGTGAACGGCCCTCGCTGGCCTTTGTCGATTAAAGGCAGTCCTTTATATTTTAAGAGATGGAACAATTCATGCGCGAGAAGCTGCACACGATCGGCGGTGTTAATCGACGCAAAACGCTTTTCATCGAGAATGATAGTCTTCGAGCTGGACGACGCGGCTGCATCGAAATTCCGATCGTCGCCCTTAACCCGACTTGTCCAGCGAAATTGTAAATCTTTATCATTCAAGGCGGACATGAGGTCTAGTTTTGTGCCTTCGACAAAGGCGGCACAATAAACTGTCTGCGCCTCATTCAGATCTTTGAGCAGTCCGCACTGACTGCTGTCACCAGCGCATTCACATATTTCATCATCTTCATCGATGGCCTTTACTGCGTTTTTCAGACGACCCAATGAACTGCGCAGTTCCGAATCCAAAATACTTCCGCCGTTGCCAACAAAGGTGGAAGCGAAGCTATGATTGCCGAAACAGAAGAGAACGAAGATAAAAAAGAATCTATTCACGAATGCCTCCCGTAGGGGTGAGATGTAATATTAATTGATAAAGGCGACGATTATGCTTTTGATGCGTCTCTGAAAAGGTCTGGAGCTTTTCAGCAAACTCCTTGATGACCTCAAGCAATTCCGCATAGGACTCTTCGTCGAGAGGCAGAAGAAGGGCTTGCGCAAGCCGCTCCTCCATCGGGTAGACCTCGATCCCGTCGCGGGCAATGTCGAGAGTCTTTTTGTGAAACTGCCTGATCTTCGCGCTGGCATTTCTGTCCCCTAGCACATTCAAGACTTCGCTCTCCACCCACTGCCCTTCCTGATTCAAGCGGAGATAACCGTGGAGAAGCAGGAACTTGAGAGACTGCTGGATTCTCGCTTTCGACGCGATACCTCCGAGCAACTCAAAGATTGCATTCCGGTTCTTCTTAACAGCCTCGAGTCTGACAGCATCCTTAACATAGGGATGCAGCCAATTTTTGAGAAGAAATGCCGAAGTTCTTTGGCGCTTAGAGTTGCCAGGCTGGGCCGAGCTCTCTCTAGCCACTGCCTTAATTTTGTTCTTAGACACCCGCTCTTTGAGATGGAATCGTTCCCTCGCCGAGAGCCCAAGGAGGATCGCCATTTCGGGAACTCTGTCGAAGGTCAGCTTTCGCTTGCCGCTCGCGATGCTTGAGACCAGTGCTGTCGAACAGCGCTCGAATCCTTCACAATACTTGGCAACTGTGAAATCCTTATCCTCTTGTTTCCGAAAAGCGATCATATCGCGAACAAAAGTGTTGAGATCCTCGTAATTAAAAAGCACTGGTCGTTTCATACTCCCCCTTTGCAAATCTTGTCGGTCGAGAAGCAAATCTTATGGAACATCTACAGGGGGCGCGGGCTCTGATGGAGTTTTCTCACCTGAAGATTCCTCCAGATAAAGGAGTTTCAAAGTGATCGCACAGGCTACATCCGGAGACTTGCCATCATAGCAAAGAAATGGAATGGCGCTGGGTATATTGAATAGTTCATCGTCAATTTTCGCCTGACAGCTGCGTGCATCCCCATCGAGGCTTATGATACGATCACCGCCACCGTTCGAATCGACAACAATCTCCCGGGCATAATCACTCGGAAAACCAAAGTCGGTTGCCAGGGAGAAAGTATAGGTTCCGTTGCTCCAGGGAGTCACGGTGATTTCACCTTGGGACAAATCAATAGTGTCGCAAGTTGATTGCACAGAAAAATGGCCTTTGCTCTCTACCGGAAAAGCTCTGTAGTCCCTATCAAGGGAGGTAGCGACAACAGCCCATGCACTGATGAGAATGAGAAGGGCATCGGTGATCTGAGATTTCTCTTTCATGTCGAACTCCATACTGCGGGTTGGCGTTTTAAGACTTCGCGTTCAAAAGCGCAGGCAAGCGGAAGAACAATGAGCGCCCAAAGATCGGTCGGGTCTTGAACAACTGCAGCATGAAGACCAAGAGCATCGTAGGCTCCTCTAAAAATATCGAGGAATAGCGGCGAACATTTGAGAAAGACAAAGGCCAGCCCAGTACCAATACTTATGCCGTCAAAGACGCGCTGATTCGAAATTCGGAAGCAGTCAGCGGCAAAAAATGGGAAAAAGAAGAGACCCGCAAAGTCGGAGAGCTTTCCAGTGACAAGCCCTGACGCGGCACTGCCCTTGAGAAAATGATCATTTACAATAAGGAGCACGAGGCTCAACAAAATCACAGGATGTCTTATACGAAGGTGGTTCATTGCCAGATCCCTATTCCAGAGCATTCACAATAATTCCGTTACCGAAAAGCAGCAACCTTGCTGACACTTCACTATCGTCATTACTCTGTCTTTTCAATAGGATGAATCTATTGTAAATTTACTTTGTAAATTAATAAAGCGATTTTGTGGCGTAATAGTCTGAGATGCTTAGATCTTCTTAACCTCGCTTTCCGCTCTCAATCGCGAGTTTTATTTGGACGACTCAGACTCAAACTGTTAGCGTTAACCGACAATGAATGGAGACGCTCAATGTCTAATGAGAATGACAACGATCAGGACAATGGATTTCGCAGTGTTCGTGGTGGCAAATCCGATCCCGAAGCCAATCCCTTTGACGAACTTTCTAAACAG
>SEDW01000141.1 GCA_004193325.1 Pseudomonadota bacterium
TCGCCATAACCGACGAGCTGAACCCAGCTATCAACGTCAGGCGCTTTCGATGAAATGAGTGCGATTGTGCTCGCCGAGTGACGAGGAAAGTCGATGACGGCAAGGTCGTGTGGATTCGGCGAAACCGTCGGATCATAGAGGGGATGTATTTTGAAATCTTCAGCCCCAAAACTAGTGATTTCCTTGCCATCGACGTCGAACTTAGCCGCATAAATATCGGGATCGTTCGCCGTCATACCTTCGAGGCAATGAGCAGCCGTCACAGCCTGATAATGATTTACGAAGGTAGCCGTACAACTCTGCATATGACCGCCTGCCGAAGCACGTATGAAGATGACGGACTGGTAACGAGTTTCGTTGATCTCTTTACCGTTGGTAATATGCACGGAGCTCGGCGAAGACTTAGTGCCACAGCCGCTGATGTTTAGAAGGATTGATGCCAAGGCTACTGCTGCGAGAATAGAGTTCGGGGATACCGTCATAGAATTAAGACTCCGTATAGCGTTCAAGGTGCCCCAAGCTATCGCAGCCACTTTTCAATGTCGATATTAATTATCATTGTCATCATTACGTGCTATTTTGGCTTTGATGCTTCTTTTAAGAGAGGGAATTCAACACCGTTCAGGGCTCAAAGCAGACCTCACCCGACCCAAAGCTTTCCTCTCGACTCGATTTGCGGCTATATTTCCTTTTTTGAGAATGCCCATCTGGAAAAGAATGGTTTCCCAGACAAGTCCGTCGCCTTCCCTCTCGAGAAGATGTACGAAAGCGCCTCACAACGTGGTTTCTCGTTCAACAAGGTTCGTGATGAGCTTAAAGAAATGGAAATTGCCTCCGAGATCGAAGGCGACCGAATTATATTTTCGAAGCAAACAGCTCCAGCAGCCGCTGCCGCTGATGCCTTCGATATGAACAGCATGGCAACCTTAGCTCAGCAGATGCTTGCTAAAATGACTCCAGAGCAACAGGCTCAAATCTCGCAAATGATGCAGAATATGAGCCCTGAGGAAATGTCTCGAATTAAATCGCAGTGGGAAAATATGCCGTCGGAAGAAAAACAGCGGGCGATGAAGGACTTGAAATAGAGGACTGAGTCTTGGCCCGGAACGAATACCAGGCCTCAGATCACTTCACATGCACTCGCGATCTTAATGCAACTATGATTGCATTCAAGACATCACTTGGGGGAGCGGTGAACTTGGTCGCATGAAGAGGTTTCCATTCAATGACAAGTTCTGTCTTGCGACCGGTAATCTTCCAGGTGTCTGTGCGATCAACGGTTGTACGGGAATGTATTTTGTTCGTCGCTTCGAGCTTGGCAACGACGTCTTTAATCCAACCAAAGAATTTTCGTATACGCCGGATCGATCACCAGACTTCGAACCACAGTATTTCCATCATCGTAGCGGAGCGCAATGAGGTATCCATCGATCTCGTAGCTGCCCTGCTGATCAGCTGGCGCACTGCCTACCGTTGTTCCCGAAGACGAAGCGCTCACGAACTTCCCTTGAACAAAACGCGAGTCGGCACGAAGCTCAATTCTGCTCAATGCCAACGTAATCGTGCTGCCGCCGAGGGAGGTGTCACCACCACCGCTGGTATTCGTAAAGCTGGCGGCAAAGGTCGTCCCTTTCGGAAGCGGCGCATATTCCTCGCCGTAACCGATATTCCCCCAATCACCTTTACTGTCCTGGACTTGACGAACTCCGTTCTCCATTCGCCACTTCGTCCAGCTATTGGGATGCTTAGCACGATGAGCTGCCGCGTCGAGTCCCTCGGTAAAAAAATCAATATCCTCGCAAAGGCTACCGTCTTTAAAAACGATCACAGGACTGGGCAGGAAATAAAAGCCTCCGCCAGCTCCGATTTGATAGGTGGAATCCATTGCTACGGTTTCTATGCCGCCAAGCTCCTCGGTCAGGCTACTGCCTCCTGACGCTGCATTTCCGCTCGCTGCTGTCGCTTCAGCTCCAGGTATAGCCGCAGGCGCCGGATCTGAACCCGATCCACTTGATCCGCCACAGCCGTTTGACAAAGCTAAACTCATGGTCAGCACGAAGTATAATCCGGCGCCCGCTTTAAGTTTCATCATGGAACCCTCCATTTTGATATGCCATCGCAGAGCGATGATGAAATCTTAAGGGTAAAAATTCTGAGCAGCTGATGCACCCACATAATTCGTGATTTCCCTTGAAAGCAAAGTTATTCCTAGCGCTGAAAAACATCCTGAAAATTTTCGTTAGGCAATAAGTCTTCGAAGTCGGCATCGAGCAGACGATCTTCCTCAATCTTCCACCGCGCTCATCTTCACGTAGCGTCAATCCTGAAAATCACAGCTCTTCCGCTAATTTTTTCTTAAATCGTCTCGCTTGAGCTCTGTAATAACTCCTAGAAAATCATACTTTCCCGGAAATAATTTTTTAATTTATCACGATGCAAAGATCTCTATCCGCGATGACCTCAATAAAATTTGATGAACTTGAAATGCCTCCACGGGTTTATCCTCATTGGTTTATGCAAACGCACAGCAGGGACGTTGGTCGAATCAATTCGGCTGGCCCATTATTCCCATCCACGCCACGCTCCTTCCCGACGGACAGGTCTTTAGCTTCGGCACCGATGGCAATGGTACGCAAGGTGCCTGGGAATATGGAATTTGGAACTTCTGGGCCGGCCAGGGCGCCCACCAAAAGCTCGGCACAGGTCAAGGTTCCGACATATTTTGTGCAGCAAACGAACTGCTGCCGAACGGCGATGTCCTCGTCGCTGGTGGTGATACCCGCAACCCAATCAATGCTGGTATCAAAGACAGTCTTATTCTAGGCCGCGACAAGAAAATTTATCGTACCGGATACATGGGCAACGCTCGCTGGTATCCGACTCTCACCACCCTGCCGAACGGTGAGACTCTCGTTCACGGTGGGCGTGACGGCAGCTTCAATCCTGTCGCGATTCCAGAAGTCTATAATAATGGCGGCTGGAGAAGCCTCTGGAACGCAGGCAACGGCGGCATCATCAATAACGACGAAGGCAAGTGGTTTTATCCGCGCAACTTTGTGGCACCAAACGGCCGAATCTTCGGGATGACTGGTAACGTCATGTACTTCATGGATTGGGGTGACAACGGCGGCACGCAGATGGCTGGCAACTTGCCAAACAAAACACGTTCTCACACCTCTTCAGCCGTTATGTATCAGCCAGGAAAAATTCTTCAGGTCGGTGGGAGTGTCTGGGGTGATACGCAGGCAGAAGGCTCTCGTCAGGCGATCACGGTCGATATTACGGGAGGCTGGCCGAACGTTCAAAACGCTCCGGACATGGGCTGGAGACGTGTATGGCCAACCACAACCGTGCTGCCGAATGGCGAAGTTCTTGTAACGGGTGGTAGCGCCTGGGAGAACAAAGACAACGACACCGTACGTGCGGCCGAGATGTGGAATCCAGGCTCTCGCCAGTTCCGTACCCTCGCCTCCGCGCAGCAAGGACGTCTCTATCACTCAATAGCTTTGCTGCTTCCTGATGCCAGCGTGCTCGTCGCGGGCGGCGGCGCGCCAGGGCCTTGGGTTCAGAAAAATGCTGAGGTGTTCTACCCACCCTACCTCTTCAATGGGAACGACTGGGCGGCACGTCCGACGATCGGCGATTTCAATACCGCACAGTCCTACAATAAAACGGTGGGAATTCCATTCGGCGGAGCCGGCGGAGTATCCCGTGTGACTCTCGTTCGAAATGGTTCTGTCACTCACTCCTTCAACATGGGGCAACGCTTTCTAGAGCTGGGCTTCAATGTTCAAGGCAACACCATAAACGTGACGATGCCGAACTCGCCTAACATCGCACCACCGGGCCACTACATGCTCTTCGTCATGAACAATGCGGGTGTGCCATCGGTGTCCAAAATTATCCAGCTCAATGGCAGCAATGCGGGCGGCGGCGGAGCTGTTACTCCTCCTCCAGGCGGCGGAGGAGGAGGAAGTGGAGTCGTCCCGCAAAATGGTGGAATTTACCAACTCGTTGCGCGTTTTAGCAACAAATGTGTGGACGTGGCAGGCTCGAGTACTGCTAACGGCACCAACATTCAGCAGTATACTTGCAACGGTACGAACGCTCAGAAATTTCGCTATCAGGCCAATGCCAATGGTTCCTATCGCCTCGTGAATATCGCATCCAACAAATGCGTCGATGTCTCGGGCCCGAGTGCTGCCGACGGCGCGAACATTCATCAGTGGGATTGTTATGATGGTGCGGGCAATCAAGCGGTTCGTCTGGCTCCAGCCACAGGTGGAAGCTACCAGTTGAAGTTTGATCATAGCGCCAAGTGCATGGATGTTTCTGGACCGAATGCCGCGGATGCCACGAATATCCATCAATGGACTTGTTATGGTGGGGCTGGGAATCAGGAGTTTTTCTTTAAGCCGTAGAATTTGTAGGCTCGTGAAACTACCTAGAAAAAACAGCCTTCAATCAAGTACTGATTGGAGGCTGTCCCATTGTTTGATCAAATCTTGATTGAAATTTTTCGGACAGATTTTATCACAGACTCTGAATTGAAATAGCTGTGCTGGAACTTGAATCAAGCAAACTCCAGGTACCATTTTTCCAGTAGCCTGCATTTGCATTCGGGCTCGCGTTCAGTGTCCCGCTTACATAGACGTCACTGTCTACTTTGAGAATCCTGTTCGCTAATCCAACAGTCGCTCCTGAAGCCAGCTCAAGAAGAGTTGCGACGGAATTTTCCCATATTACAGGTTTATTATTGTTGCAGACGCCTACTGCGGTTACAGCAGTTCCTGACACCACAAAGTCGACGACATCACAAGAATCGCCCGGATTGAGTCCCGGTAGCGGCATCCAGGTGCCGTTTAGCCAGTACCCAGTGATTTTTGCGTTGGAGGAATTTGTTGAACTGCCCGAAACGTAAATATCCGTTCCCACAATTTTTAACGAAGATGCGAAGGTACCTTTGGTGACATCAAGAGACGGCAGGCCTACCCATGTTGCGTTTTTCCAATATCCACCCGTCATGACGTTGGATGAATTCATGTTACCGCCTGGTACGTAGACGTCATTGCCATCCAATACAATGCTTCGACCATTCGAAGCTTTCGTAGCATCGATTCCGGGTAGCTCAGTCCATACCGAATTCTTCCAGTAGCCTGTGTGCGGGATGATCCCTGGCAACATACAGTCCCCCTGTACGTAGAGGTCATTCGATAGGCTAGCGATGGAAATAGCGGTACAAAACACCCGGCCGGATGGAAGCGCGAGTTCTGTAAAATCTCCATTCTTCCAATAACCGGGAGCACTTCCACTCATGGAAGATTGAACAAAGCCTGCCACATATAGGTCTGATCCAACCTTCAGTCCGGCGTAAGCTGTGCCCGGACTGCTTGGATAAGGAGAAACGAGATCTGTTGCGACCCCATCTTTCCAATAAGCAGGTTTCCTCACGCCGCCTACGGTATGACTTCCGAAAGCATAGATTGATTTAACCGTAGGGACGGCCCCAACAGCAGTTGTACCCTTCACAACCAATACGATAGTTTTTGTTGTAGTTTCTGCACCATTGACAAGCGTCGCGGTCAAAGTCACCTCGGTATCAGCAGCAGGCCTTACGACGGTAGCTTTATTGCCAGCTAGAGAAATAACCTCGGTCTTATCACTCGACCAAGTGATCAAGGATCCGTTCGGTGCGATCTCGAGGAGATAAAAAGTTTGAGTAATGGCGGCCGGACTATCACCTGTTCCAAAGGTAAAGCTGCTTGTTCCCGTCAGCATTTCGGCATCTGCGGCAAGACCAGCTGCCTCAGACAGAGCTGCGGTCTCACCCCCATCACTCTTACTCTTGGAGCCGCAAGCAGGCGCGACACTACTGGCGATTGTACCAAACACCAAAAGCTTTAGAACTGGTGAACGACGTGGGGAGTTGATCATGAACGGTCTCCGGTGATGGCTTTGAGGTACAAACGAGTACTCAATAACTCTAGGCGATCTCCAGCGAGGAACGTATCCCCCATCAACGTGACACTTTAATGCTCCACTCCCCCAGGCCCTGAGCTATTTGCGCAAAATCCAATTTTGATCCGGAACGTTCACACACTCGTACTGCAAAACGAGCTTACCGTTGTCACTACTCGTGCCACTCACGTCCATACATTTGTTACTGTGAACAAAACGGACCAAATAAGAGCCATTCACTGAGGGCGTAACCGTTACCTTTTGATTCGCGGACCCTACACAATCCGATTGGATCACATTCACAAGATCACCCTGGCTGGCGTCCTTCACCGTGAGGCATTTATTAGAATGAGTCGCGACGAGGTTATAGGTATAGCCGTCCGCCCATTTCAAATAAAATCTTTGGTTCGGCTCACTCCCGCAATCCCACTGTTGAGCCAGCGCTCCATTCGCCATCGATTTACTCTGCACATCGAGACATTTCTTACTGTACGCGTTGACGAGCGCGTAGTTGCCTTCGAGCGAATTAGGATGAATATCTGTAACCTTTTTGAAGATCCAGTCCTGATCGGCAACACCCACACACTCGTATTGATGAACGGCTTTGCCATCGACTGAGCTTGTGCCGGCGACGTCCATGCATTTGCCCGCATGAGTGAAACGAACCGTATAACTGCCATTAACCGATGGGACCACACGAAACTTCTGATTCGCAGTATTTGAAAAATCCCACTGAATCACGGGAGTCGTGTCTTGAGCGAAGGAGTTCTGGACGCTGAGGGTCTTTCCGGAATGAATAGCCACGAGTGAGTAGACATCACCGCCCTGACTGGCGAGACGAAATTTTTGCGCATTGGTGCCGTTGCACGTCCACTGCTGGAGCCCCGCTCCGTTAGCCATGCCTGCTTCTTTAACGTCGAGACACTTACTGCTGAGACGATTGGTTATGGTGTAGACGGCATCCTTTTCCAAATTGGTGGATCCGAGTGTTGGCGTTACGACCGGCGGCTGAGAGCCTCCGCACTGCCGCCAGATCAAGCCGAACTGTTGAACGATTTCGCCATCGACAGAATCATTGGTGATGAAGCTTTGCGCATCGGGACTAGCGCCTTCGAGTAGTTTGAGACGAATCGTTGGATTAAAGGTTAAAGCGCGTTCCGCATTACAAGGCGACCATGTGTCGGGAATATAAGCCGAAGCCAGTCCAACTTTATCCGTGTAGACGAAAGATTTTTCCAAAGGACCATTTTCGTAAGCTGTGAAGGACCCCGTCTGCCCTGTGCCCTGAAAGAAATAGCTGGTGCTATGCTCGGCTCTTACCTGGGGCGCCAGATCCATAAATCCACGATAATTAAACGTGCCTATACTGTATTGCCAGCCGCTTGGAACAGATAACCGAAGAGTGACAGCACAGTTTTTATAAGCCTGACTCGGCTCAATGCCAGGGCCAATTTCCGCTACGAATTCTGAAAACGTTAGAGTGAAAGCGCGCTTGTCACTCGACAGATTAAGTGCGAACGACTCGGGTCGACAGCCCGATCCGATCGTGTTCACTTCTTTGATAAAGACTTGTTCAGACGGTGCCAGAGACTGCGAATAAGCCTGCGACGCCATGAGGAGAATACTTGCTGCATAGAAATTTATCTTCACACACATGCCTTTCGGATGGAGTTGGTGCTGATGATGGATGTCTTATCCATTGCAGCTGTCGTGCCAAACGAAGGAGCAAATTTCCATAGAAGCGTTCTCAGATGCGAGGAGGGCTAAGCCATTGATAATTTCCAAATGACTTAGTTTATGTATGTCTCTGGAGCATTGAACTTCCACATTTCTGGCGCTCTTCCTAAGACAATCAGAACTAAGATTAACTGAGATGCTGTGAGCGAATTCCCAATCTCAGCTCAATCCACACGCCAATATATTTATCCTATGCCCTCTAAGTAGAGAAAAAGCCGACATCATTTTTACGATATCGGCCTTGTTTCAAAGTTATGTGTCAGAGAGGATCATTTTTCATTTTACCGGAATTGCAATAAAACTCTTGCCCTTCATAGTCGCCACAACATCTTCCCAGCTTCCACCGGGAGCCTCTATTTTCTTCACGACCTTGTGCTTCTCAAAGAAGGCTTGATGATTCTTCATCTCTTGGAATGCATTGTAGGCTCTGTAACAATCTCCATGATGTGGTTCCGTGCTAAGTCCGATCCACACTGGGGTTTTAAAGCCTGAGGCATAATTCGCTTTGCAAGCTTCTTTCTGCGGTTGTGCCGAGCGATCAAGAAAATGGAGCCAGTTCTGCACCACCAGGTCTGGATCAAATCCGAGTTCAATAAGTATCTCAGTCGCGACGTCATCGGCTTCCTGTTCCATCGTATAAAAGCCGAGACCTTTCGAGGAAATCAACGCTGTGAGTCTCGAGACATTTTTAGGGTTGGCTTCTATGGCAATCTTTGCTTTTTCCACATAGGCCGGCAGAAAGCTGGCGATCGTCAGGTCTTTGTCTGTGCCGAGCTCGACGGGAGGAGCAGCAGCTCCAAGTGATTTGGCGAGTTCCTTTTGCAGAGTGATGAGATCGGAAGCCCTAAGTATTGCAGAGTGTTTAGCCAGCGCTTCTTCAAATTGCAGCGCGAATGCAGCGCCTGCTGCCACCTTCTCAGGATTGAAGAGATCGGCTTTGGAATTAAAAGCCCAATTTACCAGAGCTTGGCCGGGCTTGGTCACCTCGTACCCCCAGGCAAGGCAACTCTTTAGTTCGGTGTCGGTAATGCATCGATCGGCAATACGGCCGCTATTCAACCCATCCGACACGCTCTGAGCCAATGCCAGGTCAAGCACCGTAGGATATTTTTGACCCTCGAAAACCGGGTAATGAAAATCGATCGTCTCGTCGAATTCCTTGACCAGAGCGTAATTGGGATCATTCGAAGGAAGAGGAACGGGTTTGCCAGCGTCCGGACGATCGGTTTTAATGTAAAGATAATTATAAGGGACGGCAGGATCGGGAGTATTCAGATACAGCGGATGTCCGAGATAATAGTGTCCCAGCTCGTGCGCAATCGTGACGACCATATCGCTTTCCGTCATCAATTTAACGGATTCACTCAAAACGGTTACATAGTTGAAGACCTGAGATGTGCCGTAACGATTGAATCGTGTTGGACCGTCGTAGACAGCCCCTGAGGCTGCAAGACAGTTGTCTCCGAGTTTGAGACTGTCATTCGCCACCTCGACCTTGCAGCCTGGGTTGATTCGCTTTTGACCTTCCTCTAGGAGACGGCGTTTGGCTTCAAGGTTGCCTTTGAATTCCAGACAGGCCGTGGAGCAGGGATTGCCCAATGTTACTGGCTGGGCATCAGGCACCTGCGCAGCTGTGGTTGAAACCGTGGCGATATCTGCTGCGAGCGATACCTTCACTGCCTGAGCGAAAGCGTTTACAGTATCACTCTTCAAAATGCGAACCTTGGGAGCTGGCACCGAAGCAACCTCTGGCATAACCTCAATCATTTTCAAGCGGATCGTATCCGCCCAAAACTGCAGTCGCTTCGTCAGCTCATGGTCGATGGGTAGCATCTTCGAGGAGTAGATCTTCGCCTGAAGCGTTTGATATTCGGCCTCACTAAAATCCCCCCACATTACAAAATCGTTGGAATTAAGAAATCGGCCGGCATCGTGCTTGGTCATCGATGACTGAGAGCCCACTGTTTTACATGAAGACGCGATGGGAAAGAGCACTGAGAGCAGCAGAATATTTTTGAATAAAGTCATCTATTCCTCATGAGGTCGAGCGCTGATGTAAGTATGTATAAGGCTATTGTACGTCGAACTCATTCCGGCCCCCCAAGACAAAATTTCAG
>SEDW01000142.1 GCA_004193325.1 Pseudomonadota bacterium
TCAATTTGTCAGTCGCGATGGCCTCGACTTCAGGCACGATGAGATGCGGTTTTTCTTCACGGATAATTGCTTCGAGAGCCTTGGGATCGAGCATGTCGAAAACATGGGAGCGATGCGCTGCCTGCATGGCTGGCGCGTCGGCATAACGGTCACAGGCAATGACTTCGGCACCGAGCTTCATCAGCTCCATAGTCAGTTCCTTGCCCAATTCGCCGCTACCGAGGAGAAGGACTCGAGTCGCTTTGTTCTTAAGAGGCGTACCGATTGACATTTGACCTCCGGAATTTTTGGAATGGACATTTGGGTATCACAGATTATGTCCCTGAAAAACCGAAGCTTACGCAGACGAATTGGCGTGAGTACGAAACCGTCTTACAGAGTCCGGCCAGCAAGGGTTTCCTCCGCTGGGACTCTGTGCTATCGCTAAGTTTCTTGAGTAAAGGAGTTCATGATGAGTCAAGTGTTGGTCAGTAGTATCCTCGATTTCTGGTTCGGTCCTCTCGACGCTGAAGGCATGGCTTCAGAAAAGAAGATGAAGAACTGGTTTGCAAAGGATGACGATTTTGACAAGAGCATCAAAAGCCTCTATGGCAATTTGATGGAGCTCGCTCCTATGGGAGCTTACGATCTTTGGGGCAAAACACCCGAGGGTCGCGTGGCACTCCTTATCGTGCTCGATCAGTTCCCAAGAAATCTATTCCGCGGCAAAGCCCGCTCGTTTTATACCGATGAAAAAGCTCAGGTCGTCTGTACGTCGGCACTTGCCGCTGGCGAGCATCTGACGCTTCCAATCAGCTACGCGTACTTTATTCTTATGCCTCTGATGCATTCCGAGACTCTTGCTTTGCAGGATTTGGGAGTGAAACACTTCAAGGAATTGAGAGATCGCAGTGAAGGCAAGGCAAAGAAAATGATGGAAGGCGCAGTCGATTACGCCATCAAACATCGTGATATCGTCGCAGAGTTTGGACGTTTCCCGCACCGCAATGAATTTTTGGGACGAGAAAGCACCCCTGCAGAAATCAAGTTTCTCGCAGAAGGCGGCGCTCGCTTCTGATTCTAAGATTTTGTACAAAAAAACCCGGCCTTTAAGGGGCCGGGAATCAGAACTTACAATCCCTAAGGCTGAGCTTAGATGATTGGAAGAGTTGGGTCGCGAAGGTTGTCGCGATCACGCAAAGTGCTTGGGTTTACGCTGCGATCGTAATCGGCGCGTGACTCAAGTGAATCGGCTGCATAGATGCTGCCGTCATGTTGTTTTCTGCGTTGATCAACTTCAGTACCTTCAACGATATTGCTATCGCTTTCCGATGTTGAAGAAATATCGTTAGCATTTTCTGCTTTCAAGATTTCTTTCGCACGGTCAACGAGATCGCTTGAATCACAGTGAACTGACAAGAGAATTCCGCCGTCTTTGACCATACCTTCGTAACGTTTCGCTTCGAATTCTGGAATACCCATACCGATCAAAGCACCAGCGACGCCGCCGACTGCTCCACCGATACCAGCGCCAGCGAGAGCGGCCATGATTGGGCCAGCTGCTACGAACGGCCCAATGCCTGGAATCGCGAGTGAGCCGATACCGACCAACCAGCCTAGAGCTCCACCGATGACTGCACCAGAAGAAGCACCTGTTGTTGCGCCTTCAGGAGCTTTTGTAGATTTCTCATGAGCAAAGTCACGAGATCCGTCATTGTCTGGGAAGAGTACTGAGATATCTGTGTTACGGAAACCAGCTGTTTTCAAGGAATCAACAGCGCGTTCTACTGAGTAACGATCTTTGAAGATACCAAATACTGCGGTGTTCTTAGCCATCTTGTGAACCTTTCTATGTTTGGAGAGTCAGGAGCAAATGCTCCGGCTCTTTTAAGCTACCGTCACGGGCCATCGATCTCTATCTGACTGGTGACCCTATCTTTACCAGCAATAGTTGCTGCTTCAGATTCTATCTTTTGTTTCTCACCGAGTGTCTTGACCGAGCCTTTGAGTAATACAGCTCCGTCTCTTGTGACAATCTTGAGATTACGGGCTTCCCTCGACATCGACTTATCTTTAATGATCGACTGACGAATCTTCTGCCCAAGTGCCAGATCGGAAGGTGAATCGCTTTGCTCGTCGGCTTTGACTGAGTCTTTGCCGTCGCGTAAGTCGCCCGCCTTTGTGATCTCGTGCTCTGTCATCGATTGACCGACTGCTTTCGGACTCTTCGCCACCTCTGCTGAAGCAGAGAATAGGCTTGTACCGTAGATCGCGAAACCGAGTGTCAGTGCGTAGTGAGAGAAAGAGGTTCTAGTAATCTTATGCATCCTCATTCCCATCTCCGCTGCAGGGACCGATTTAACGATCGCAGTATTCTAATGCACGAGGCGTGCCCAAATCGGGAAATCTCATAAAATAGCCTTAAAAGCTATATCGGCAACGGATTTAGAAATGGGCTTTCTCTAAATTGATACAGACGTGAATGAAAATTGTGATACTCAGAAAATGGCGACATGACGGTCAGGTGTGCAAGTTCGGAGAGCACGGGCAGGAGCGTCGTCGCTCTTTATACTCATGATCCAAAGAAAGGGCCTCGCTATGCGGCAAGCTCAAAGACCGCTTTCTAGAATTATCGCCAGCGGCATTTTATCGATGGGAATTTCAAGCTTTGCTCAGGCGGCTACTGTCAGTCTCCAATGGAATGGCAGCGGATGTCCAAAGTCTGAGGAACACAGTGAAAGCGCGAGCGATCGTTTTATCGCCAAAAAAGAAATGGAAGGCACCTTTGAAGTGAAGCGAGGTCCGGCTGCCCGCGCAAGTGACAGTCGTAAAAACTGCAGTCTGCTTCTAGTCTCCGAAGAGTCGAAAGAACAGATAGCGCTCGAGAAGATTCAGGTGATAGGGAAAAGGCCGACCGGGGCTAGGCAAAAGCAAGACCTGTCGGTAGACGTTTCAACTCAGGGACAGGCTCAGACGAAAAATATCACCGTCCCTGTTCCTGCAGGAAAGGAATCGAAATTTGACGTTGAGAAAGTTCTTGCGGATGCAGACCTTCAGTGGTCTCCCTGTGACCGCGGACTCATGGTCAACGCCAAACAAAGAGTGGAAGGCAGTGAAGCTGTGACCGCTTCGATCGAAAGCGTGACTTACTCCTTCCGAACCAAAGCCTGTGCGAAATAATCGAAGACAAAAATTTGGGCCGACGAAAGAATTTCGTCGGCCCTAAAGTTTGGAAGATAGGTCACGTTTTGAAGTGATACGGTCACCTCTCTACGTCTCTAGCCCGAGTGCGGCTATTTCGAATCTATTTCAACTCCGGTTTCACAGTCGTGTCCTTTGGGGGGAACATCAACGAAAGGATCACGGAGAGAAGCAGTACACCACCGATGATCCCGAGGGACCATGAGATAGGAAAGTGGCCATCAAAGACCTTGTTGAGCCAGACCATCTTGAGGCCGATGAATCCTAGGATCACCGAAAGACCATATTTCAAGAGGTAGAAGCGGTCCATGATGTCCGCGAGCAGGAAGTACATCGAACGAAGGCCAAGGATAGCAAAGATATTCGATGTAAAAACAATGAACGGCTCTTTCGTGATCGCAAAAATCGCTGGAACGGAATCGACCGCAAAGACGATATCTGAGAATTCAAGGAAAAGGAGACCGAGAAGAAGAGGCGTTGCATGACGCACGCCGTCTTTTTTAACAAAGAAACGATCGCCTTCGAGAGTTGGGGTGATAGGAAAGAACTTCTTCGTGATACGCACAAGGATGTTCTTTTCCGGCTCGGGTTCTTTATCCGACCCCCAGACGAGCTTGATCGCGGTATAGATCAGGAAGAGACCAAAGACGATCACAACCCATTCGTACTGCATGATGAGCGAGCCCATCGCGATAAAAATGCCTCGGAAGACCAAGGCGCCCATGATGCCGTAGAAAAGCACCCGGTGCTGGAGGCCAGCTGGAATCTTGAAGTACGCAAAGACAATGATGAAGACGAAGATGTTATCAACGGCCAGAGCTTTCTCAACGAGATAGCCCGTAAGGAACTCGAGACTCACCTGCTTTGATGCGGCGATCGCATCAAAGCCCGGGATTGCCAGAAAGCGGGCATCGGTTGAGAAATGCCACTGTGAATAATAGTAGAGACCCAGATTGAAGAGCATCGCGAGACTGATCCAGACCGCAGTCCAGATACCTGCCTCTTTGGCTTTTACGACGTGAGACTTTTTATGAAAAACGCCGAGGTCAAGAACGAGAAGGAGCAGGACCAAACCTATAAAGACCAGGTATAGCCACCAACTCTCCGACCAGGGGAAGAGACTCACTGCATTTGCCATGACGATTTCAATCCTTTATTCCAACTTCAACATTTACTAAAACTTAGCGTGCCCCAGCAGACTGAAGGCGCGCGATCCGGTCATCGAGATCCGGGTGAGTTGAGAAGAAACGGCTGAGGCCTTTGCCTCGGTGGCTCTCGATCTTCAAGGCAGCAACGGCCGTATCACCCTGATGAGGAGTTGGCTCCACACCCATATTGTTTTTAAGAGCCTGGAGAGCAGCGATCATATTTTCGCGGCCGCCCAATTTTGCGCCACCTGCGTCGGCACGATATTCACGCCAGCGCGAGAACGTTGCAATAATCATGGAACCGAAGACCATAAAGACGAGTTCAAGGACAAAACTTATTCCGTAAAAGGCCAGACCACCGACGCCGGCACCTTCTTCTTCATCGCCGCGCATAAACTGGGTGATGGCATAGGCGACGATACGAGCGAGGAACATAACGAAGGCGTTTACCACACCTTGGAGAAGGGTCATCGTCACCATATCGCCGTTGGCAATGTGGGCAATTTCATGGGCCAAAACACCACGAAGCTGACGGCGATCCATCGAGCGGAGTAGGCCGGTGGATACAGCGACGAGAGAGCGGCTCTTGGTCGGGCCAGTGGCGAAAGCATTTAAATCGGAAGATTCATAAACACCGACTTCTGGCATGACCTTAAGACCCGCTTCTCGTGAGAGTTCATGTACGGTTTGCTTGAGTTCGACGAGTCTTGCATCATAGGTATTATCAGGAACAAGCTTTACACCCATCGTCCACTTCGCCATCATGCGCGAGAGGCCTAGGGAAATGAATGCACCGCCCATACCCCAGACAAGGCAGTAGACAGCTAGACTTTGGTAGTTGAGGCCGTTAGCGTAGAGAAAGCGATCCACTCCGAGCAGTGACATCACTGTTGAGAGGGTGAGCACGATCACAAGGTTAAGGGCAAGAAAGAGACCGATCCGTTTAAGGCTTTGCATGACTTACTCCCATTAGCGTTACGAGTCCGCTAGCCATTAGTTTTACGGTAGAAGGCAACTATATCTAAAATAGATATTAAGAAGCATTTATATCGTTTTAATAGATGTTTTTAACTTATTGATTTTTATGAGAAAATGTCTTTTTAAGCGTTAGATCAGGAGAATTTTCTATTTTGAAACAGGGGAAAGACGCTTTGGATCCTATTGTAGTCGTACGCCTGTCGACAGAATTTGGGCAAATTGGAAATCTCTGTGACCTAGATCCTCCTATCACTGTTGGCGGAGTATTAGAGCATCTGGAGCATCGAGGTCATGCGCTTCTGACGCTCTTTCTCGCCGGACCTTTTCTGGTTCCTCTACCTTTGCCGGGTCTGTCAGTGCCCTTCGGAGTCTTCATCGCCTTCTTTGCGTTTGCGATGGCCTTTGGTCGGAAACCCTTTTTGCCTAAGTCCTGGCTGGCCCGCGAAATTCCCAAAGACACGCTGCGAAAGTTCTGTGGCATGGCCGTACGATTCTTTAAAAAGTTCGAGGCTCTCTTCAAGCCGCGCCTCGTCTGGCTCGTTGATTTTCGTGCTGCTCAATTCACGATCGCTTTTATGATCGCGATCTGCGGAATTTTACTCGCGCTCCCACTACCGCCGGGTACGAACTCGCCTCCATCCTCGGTGATCATTGCGCTCTCGATTGGATTTTTGGAACGAGACGGAATCCTTGTCCTCATTGGCTATATTTTGTTTTTACTCAACATCGCCTTTTTCACCTTTCTTGCTGTTTTTGGCTACGAAGGTGTGATGAACCTCATCCGAATGTTCTAGTCGATGCGCTCCTCTTTCGTGGTAAAATCGAGCCTTCTCGGACGAATTATCCATGAATTGAGGAGTCGCTATGCGTCTAGCTTCTGTGTTAGTGGCAGTCAGTCTTAGTTTTGCTGCGAGTCAGGCTATGGCCGCCGATGGTAGCAGCGGTTGTGGACCCGCCTGGTATGTCTTTAAAAATAATTCTCTGCTTTCCTCCTTTGCTCGCGTGATCACCAACGGTATCCTCTCTCCAGTCGTTACAATCGGTATGAGCTTTGGTACTTCCAACTGCGCAAAACACAGTCTCGTGATGAACGACCAGGGGAGTCTTGAATTCGCCGCGAAGAGCATGGACATCCTTCGTCAGGATATGGCGAAAGGCGAAGGCGAGCACCTCACGGCTTATCTCGCAAGCTTTGGCTGCAATGAACTCGTTCGTCCAGAGCTCGCCATTGCCATGCAACAGGCGTTTACTGATGATCTCTACCGCAGCGAAGATCCAATTGATTACGTGGCGTCGACACGCGCACTGATCAACTTCAAAGGCCGTCAGGGCATGTGCTCTTAAGCTTTGCCGATAGAGGAGTGATTGCTCAATGCTGCTGCGCTTATTTGGAATTCTGAGCCTGCTCCTCTTCTCTCCCCCATCTGCTCTCTTTGCAGCGTCCAAAGACGATCTGCAGTGGCTGAGACTGATGCACTATCAAAAGGGCTTCGGCGCTGCTTATCAAAGCAGTATCGATAGCCCTGATTTTTTTCTGGCTAAAGACGGACGCCACGATCCAGAGGTGGAGTGGGCGAGGAGTCTCGACGTTCTGAAAGGTAAGGAATTCACTTTTCAGAATAAGCTCGTCGATCCCCAGTGCATGTTCCCTGCAAGGACTTTATATTTCCGACGGGCCGCTCTGATCGAGGGTCCAGCGAGGAGTTGTCCCGAGTTTGAAGCCTTTCGAAAGCAGCTTGATCTCGAATCGATCTCGGTCGTCTTCTCAACAGCTTATGCCGGCAATTCCGCGTCAATGTTTGGCCACACTCTTCTGAAATTGAATCGTTCGAAGGGTGATGCCGGCCGATCTCTGCTTGATTTCGGAGTGGGATTTTTAGCGTTGAGTGATCCATCAGACGGTGCCCTTTATGCCTTAAAAGGTTTGCTTGGCGGCTATCCAGGCTTCTATACGGTTCAAAACTACTATGAACTCGTCAATCAATACGCTTACAGCGAAAACCGTGATCTTTGGGAATTGCCTGTGGCTCTCAGCGCGGATGAGCGTGAGATGATCGTTGCTCATTTGTGGGAGCTGACTCACTCAGCAAGCGCTTCCTATTATTTTACGCACGTAAACTGTGCTTCTATGCTCGCGGAATTGATCGATGTGGCCAAGTCCGATTGGGGCTTGAGGCCGTCTCTTCATGGCTTTGTCATGCCCTCGGAATTGATGCGGCGGGTGGGAGAGAAGATTCCAAATGCGGAGAGTGGATTTCG
>SEDW01000953.1 GCA_004193325.1 Pseudomonadota bacterium
TGGTTGATACCAGAGGCAATGAGGTCTTCCACAGCTCGATCGAAGGTCACAACTACAAGTTTTTCGTCTGGAGTTAAGTACTTTCTAATGATACCACGGCCCAAAGACTTCCGTACATAACGGGTCAGGACATCAGGACTCTTGATCACGCGGCAATGATCGGCGAGCGTTTCAAAAATCGACCGCAAGTCGCGGATACTTACGCGCTCTGCAAGAAGGTTTTGCAAAACTCTTACCACCTCGCCAAGGCTGAGGCGATCGGCAGCCACCACTTCCTCGACCACTTTCGGCGCTTCGTCTTTGAGCTGTTCCAAAAGGTTCTGAGTTTCTTGGCGACCTAGCAATTCTGCCGAATGTTCTTCAATAAGTTTGGTGAGATGAGTCACGATCACAGTTGAGCAGTTGACGACGGTGTAGCCCCGGAAGCTCGCCTCCTCACGCTGACTTGCCTTCACCCAAACCGCATCGAGACCATAGGCAGGCTCTTTGCCTGGAATACCATCGATCGTCTCGACGATATCGCCGGGATCCATGGCGAGATAATAGTCGGCCATGAGACTGCCGCGCCCGATAATGTTGCCCTTCAATAGGATGTGATAATCCCCGGGCCGGAGCTGAATATTGTCTTTGACCATGACCATCGGGACGACGATACCCATGTCCTGCGCAAACTGCTTTCGAGCCGACACAATCCTCTCGAGGACTTCGCCATCCTGATGCGCATCGACGAGCGGGATAAGCCCGACACCCACTTCGAGACTGAGGACTTCGATATGGAGGAGTGATTCGATCGAATCTTTTTTCGTTTCTTTGGCGACAACTTCCTGCTCTTTGACGACAGCGAGTTCTTTTCTTTCCGCTTGATTACGGATTGCGTAACGGCCGAGGAAAAAGGCAAGCACGGCGAGGAGACCGAAGGGAATTGTCGGCATTCCAGGCACTACCGCCAGAACACCCAGAAGCACAGAGCAGATATAGATGGCGCGAGGATAGTTGAGGAGTTGGTTGTTAAGAGTTTGAGAAAGACCTTCTTCCATAGCTCCAGCGCGGGTAACGACGATACCGGCAGCGGTCGAGATAACAAGAGCTGGGATCTGAGCGACGAGACCGTCACCGATCGAGAGGAGTGTGTAGAGTTCAGCGGACTGCGCGAAGGTCATGCCGTGCATGACGACACCGAGAATGAGACCGACGATGATGTTGATGGCTGTAATGATGATACCGGCGATCGCATCACCACGAACGAACTTCGAGGCACCGTCCATGGCACCGTAAAAATCCGCCGCGAGCTCAACCTTCTGACGGCGCTCTTTGGCTTCCTTACGGTCGATCAAACCAGCGTTCAACTCAGCGTCGATCGCCATTTGTTTACCAGGCATCGCGTCCAAGGTGAAGCGGGCGCCGACCTCTGCGATACGGCCAGCACCTTTGGTGATAACGATGAAGTTGATGACGACGAGGATGGCAAACATCACGAATCCGACGAAATAGTTACCGCCGACGACGAAGTTACCAAAGGACGAAATCACACTACTCACGTGCCCGTTATGAGCTTCGAGAAGAATGGATCTGGTCGTTGCAACGTTGAGACCCAG
>SEDW01000954.1 GCA_004193325.1 Pseudomonadota bacterium
AAGCTGACCTCTCGCGATTCGGCAGCACCCCATGCAAGGCATCCTCACAAAATTATCTATGATCCCAAAGGCCGTCTGGAAACAGCGAGCGACACTGTGCTCGCCGCGCTCTTCGAAAGTACTGATCCAAAGGGACCGATTGTGTATTGGTGTACAGGACATTCTGTAAAAGCCCCTGGCAAAAAGCTCGCGAAGTACCAGGACCGCCTCGTGCATCTGCCCGTCGTCGTGCTCGGGGATTGGGATAAGCTTTTCATCGGGCTTTCTCTCAAGCACAAAGAGCGTTACGGCTACGAGCTCCAATCGATCTTTGTGGAAGGGGGCTCGCAGCTTTTGACTCTGCTTATGCGTGCGGATCAACTCGATGCCTGCCATATATTCGTGAGGGCCGGAGTTCTCGGTGGATCAAAGCACCGCATCGGCCAGCTTCATCGCGGTGAGAATCCATCGCGGGATCTGATGGAGCGTGATGACTATCGTCTTCTTGCAACCCAGCAGATTGAAGATGATGTTTTGATCGAATGTGTTCACGGCCAGTATGATTTTTGGAAATAGAATTTTTCCGTTCTCAGCCTTCGAATCGACAACAAGCGTTCTCAGCTCCCGTCTTCCTCCTTGACCCTCTAGTCCTCACGGACTATCAAGCACCCTCATCATCGAGGGAGCCTTTCTATGTCTGTGAATATTTTTGAGCAGCCCGATTACCGGTCCTACTTATCGGCCGTTCTGCAAAGGCGTTGCCTTAGAAACAGCAACTACTCCCTGCGCGCCTATGCCCGTGACATCGATACGGCGCCGAGTTTTGTCTCACGCCTCCTGAATCGAAAAACGACTCTTTCTCTCGAAAAAGCTAAGGAAATAGCCAGTAATCTGCCGCTTGCCGAGCATGAGCAGGAGTATTTTGTAGCGATGGTTGATAAGGAGCGTTCGGGCTCTGAGGCCAAAATCATAGCGATGAGGCAAAAACATGCTTTTCAAGAACTCAAAGGCGAAGGATCGACTCTCGGCGAACTGAGTCTCGAAGACTTTGGACTTTTGCTCAAGATTAGTTTGCTGGGCGGAATTCAGGCGGATCAATCAACTGCTCATAATTTTGAACTGTCGATCGATGCTTTAACGGATGCTTGCGAGAGGCTCGAACGTCTCGGGTGGATTCGTCCCCAACCCAATGGGCACTACGCTGCAGAACGGGGTTTGATCCGCACCGAAGCGTATAGTAAATCGGAGAGCATCCGGATCTTCCATCAAAAAGTCTTAGAGCTCGGGCTCCAGCAGCTACACAATAGGGAAGTCGCTGAGCGCTATTTCTTCTCGATACTCTTCAGCTTTAAAGAAGAATCTTACGAACAGTTCTGCCGAGAATTGGAAGCCTTTTGCCTCGAAAAGTGTGACGCTTACGGCACCCGAGACAGTCACGACCGGATTTATACCCTTGGTCTTCAGCTTTTGCCGGTGACTGAGTTGAAGCGTCGCGAGCTTAAAGACTAAGGACGGACACAGAAGTGATAGTTTGATCCGGTCTTGTTTTCATAGTTTTGAATTCCAGTCGATAGTTGAACTCGGAATGCATCGCTCTGAACATTTTCCACAGTG
>SEDW01000955.1 GCA_004193325.1 Pseudomonadota bacterium
AAGGCGATCATGAAGTCTTGTGACGTTTACTTCTATCAGACCGGTATCGAACTCGGTGTGGACCGCATTGCAAAATATGCCCGGGCGTTCGGCCTCGGTGAAAAACAAGGCGTTTCTCTTAACATGGAAAAACCAGGTCTGATCGCAACGTCAGCCTGGAAAATGCTGACCTATCGCCTGCCATGGGCAAGTGGTGACACGCCTCCTATTTCCATCGGCCAGGGTTATATCACCATCACGCCGATGCAGATGGCAAACCTCTATGCGACGATCGCCAATGGCGGCAAACTCTACAAACCTTATTACGTAAACAAAGTAACCAACCAGGTTGGTGAAACGATTTACGAACATCATCCCGAACTCATTCGTCAGGTAACGGAAGTCAGTCCCAAGACATTTGCCATGGTTCGTGCTGCGCTGCAAAGCGTGGTTATGGATCCAGGTGGTACCGGTAAAAACGCGATGGTGCCTGGTGTGACTGTTGCTGGTAAATCCGGTTCGGTCCAGGTCGTTGGTCTCAAAAAGAACAACAACAAACCCGGCACCGAAGTAAGTATGAACTGGAAAGAACATGCGATGTTCACTGCTTTCTCGCCGACTGAAAACGCCGAGATTGCGATAGCCGTCGTTAGCCAGAACGATGCCGTCGGTGGCGGTGGTAAATCCGCAGCTCCCGTGGCTGGAAAAATCCTTGCTCGATATTGGGAATTGAAGCGTGAACGTGCCGCAACCGCCCAGGTTCAAAAAAAGGATGATTTGAATGGGAAGCAAGAAAAAGCAAACTGATGGCGTTTTTCTCCTACCCGAAGGTGATTTGAAACGACCGAGAAGTCCTCAGGTCACCCTACTCTGTTTGCTCTTCGCGCTCCTCCTTGGGATGGGTCTCATCAATCTCTACAGCGCAAGTATCGGCGCCGGCTACTTCGCCTCGCAGGTCAAAAACCTTACGATCACCTTTACAGCCTTTGTCGTCTTCGGATGGGTCATTCCCATTCGACAGGTGAGCGCTTACGCCTATTGGTTTGTGGCGCTCGTCGCTATCATGCTGCTCATCGTCCTCTTCACAGGACGCGTGGCGGGTGGTGCGCAGCGCTGGATCATGATCGGTCCGCTCAGCTTTCAGCCCTCCGAGATGGCGAAGCTTGCGGTCATCGTCACCGTCGCCCGCTTCTTCTCCTCGAATCGCCAGGATGCTCCCTACACGCTTCGTGATCTCCTCCCTCTCGCTGGTATCGTCGGGATCGTCTTTGCGCTCATCTTTGCCCAACCTGACTTCGGGACGGCGGGTGTTTGTGGATTGATCGCGATTTGTCAGCTGGCTTTTATCCGAATCAATCTTCGGAGTGTGGGCCTCGTCCTCATGTCGATTCCAATTGTGGGTGTGCTCCTCTGGAATGTGCTGCTCATGCCCTATCAGAAGAATAGGATTTTAAACCTGCTGAACCCCGAGCTCGATCCACAAAATACGGGTTACCACGCCCTTCAGTCTTTGATCGCGGTTGGCTCTGGCGGCAACTTTGGCAAAGGCTTTATGCAAGGGACTCAGGCGCACTTGAGATTTCTCCCAGAGCGTCATACTGACTTTATCTT
>SEDW01000956.1 GCA_004193325.1 Pseudomonadota bacterium
CATACGCTATCTATTGAGGGTAGTCGTATGGACGTTTCGCGCTATAGTTATGAGTGTCAGGCTGTTCTGCATTACGGTCTTCGCTACGCCAAAGGCCTGGGCCACGATTATCTTGAAGTTGAACACGTGGCCCTCGCCCTCATTCGCAGAGACTTCAGTCGTCTCGATTCCGAATCCCATGCTGCTGTGGAGAAAGGCCTTGAAGCTTTTCTCGAAGACTTTCCAAGGCGCTTTGGACAGGTATCTGTCGCGTTTGGTCCGAGACTGAATCAGGCTCTTGACCGTGTGGAAAAAGACATCAATGGTCGATTGATAGAGATCGACGAGCTCTGGCAGAGCTTTCTCCCTTTCTCAGACACCCTTCGTAAATTCCTCAAGCAGACGGAAGATGATCAGGCCAAGGACTTTCAGCGCTGGAACGTTCCTGCCGCTGAAAAGATTGAAATGGGCAAGGGCGGGATTTATAAAGCCAACCCCAATGCGGCGCGACCTAAGGCAAAGGATTCCGGAGCGGCCAAAGACAAGGCTCCGAGCGGCCGCAAATTGCAGGACGCGGATGATAAGCGCCTTCGTGAATTCACCACCGATCTGACTCAACTCGCGAGCGAAGGAAAGATCGATCCGGTCATCGGCCGCGATGAAGAGATTCGTCATGTTCTAGAAATTCTCGGCCGTAAAAAGAAGAACAACCCTATCCTTCTCGGTGAACCGGGGGTGGGTAAGACCGCTATTGCCGAAGGTTTAGCCCTGAGAATCGCAGAAGACCGCATTCCTGACAACATGCGTGGCGTCAGGGTCTTGTCTCTTGATTTAGGCTCTCTCCTCGCAGGAACCAAATACCGAGGCGAATTTGAGCAACGCCTAAAGCATCTTGTTCAGGCCCTGGAAGAGCTCGGTGACCGGGCGATTATCTTCATCGACGAGATCCATACCATACTCGGTGCCGGTCAGGCCGAGGGCGGCGCCGATGCTGCGAATCTTCTAAAGCCAGCTCTGGCGCGTGGACAACTGCGCTGTATCGGTGCGACCACAATCCATGAGTTCCGCAAATATTTTGAAAAAGATGCTGCTCTTGAGCGGCGCTTCCAGCCGGTGATGATTGGTGAGCCTGATCGCGACTCCTGCCTCTCGATTCTGCGTGGACTGAAGCAAAAATATGAAATCCATCACGGAATTCCCATCAGCGATGCCGCTTTGCGGGTCGCTGTGGATATGTCGATCCTCTATCTTCCGCATCGTCAGCTGCCGGACAAAGCGATTGATCTGTTGGACGAAGCCTGTGCCCATCTCAAACTGAAACTCCTCAGCGTGCCGGCCGAACTCGAACAACTGCAGGCGCAGGCTGCTCAGTTAAAGATGGAGCAGCAGCTTCTTGAAAAGCAAAAGGTCAATGCCCGAGAGCTCACGATCGTAAAGGTTAAACTCGAAAAGATCGCCCAGGCCTGCACCATTCTTGAAAACGCCTGGCGCAGTCACCAGGCCTCTCTCACCGAATACAGGCAGCTCGAGCAGCATTGGGAAGAGCGCTTGAGCCTACTGGAAGCTAGCAAAACCCAAGGCAACTTTGAACTCGCTGGTCGTATTCAGTT
>SEDW01000957.1 GCA_004193325.1 Pseudomonadota bacterium
GCGAGCAACGACTACGAAGGTCTGATTTACAAAGGCAAATGGGAACGCACAATCATCGGCGTACCAAAGCTTCTTCGCCGCGTCGTCGGCAATCGTTATGACAAGATGTTTGAATTCAAAACGCAGGCTGAACAAGACGCGTTTATGAACGAAAAACTAAACGACAAGATCTGGAAACTCGTGCCACGCGGTGTGGTCCTCCTCCTTGGTAATGCTGCCTTCTTCAACGCGTTCCTCTACCGTGGGCACTTCGTCAAGAAAAACATTCCTGACACCTACTACGATTTCTATCGTCTCGCGTTCCGTCGTCTCTTCTTCAACGGCCTGGCTCGTGAGAACTACTTCCTTCAGCTTTGCTTCCTCGGCGAACTCCGTTTCCCAGAGGGCAACCCGGTCGAAGCTCTTGAGTCGGTGTTTCTTGCCTGCAAAGAGAATCTCAAAAAAGATCCCGAGATCAGTCTCGTCCTTGACAACGTCCTTGAGTACAGCCGCAAATCCAACGAGAAGTTTGACTTCGTCTCCCTCTCAGACGTTCCCTCGTATTTCCAAGGCGAAGACGAGCGTCAGTACATGCAGGGCCTCAAGCGTAATTTGAACAAAGATGCAGTGGTCGTCATGCGCGCTTATCTCCGCGTACCGGAGAACACGATCCTCACCGACTACGAAGATATCTCTGAGACCCATCGTCAACTCATCGATAAAGAAAAGGTCCAAATGTACAAGACCTTTATCTATCGCTTCAAAGGTTGATCGAAGAGTCGTCTACCCATTGTCATTTGCCGGAGCCTGATGCCGTGAAAAGTTTATATGAATGTTCAACACTCGCTTTTTCCTACCAGCTGGAAATGCAAAAGGTGGAAGCTCTAAAAGGCGTCAATCTCAAGGTTGACGCTGGGGAGCAGCTCCTGATCATGGGACCGTCGGGATCCGGCAAGTCTACACTCTTGAACCTCCTTGGTTTGATTGAGCCCGTGCAGACCGGCGAGATCATGTTCGAAGGCCAAGCTTTCTCCAAGTTGAGCGAGAAGGAAAAAAATCATATTCGCCGCTACAAGATCGGCTTTATCTTTCAATCCTTTCTCCTCTTCGAAGTCTTAACCGCAGCTGAGAATGTGGAATATTTCCTCACTCGCCAAGGTCTACCAGCTGCCGAACGCAAAAAACGTGTCGCTGCCGCACTCGATGCCGTTGGTATCGGGGCTCAGGCAAACAAGAGACCACCAGAGATGTCGGGGGGCCAGAGGCAGAGGGTTGCAATCGCTCGCGCTTTGGCAAAACATCCGGCGGTCATCATCGCCGATGAGCCAACAGCAAGTCTCGACCAAAAGACTTCCCGTGACATCCTCGAAGTCCTTCAGTCGCTCCGAAGCCAAGGCGTGAGTATCATCATGTCTTCCCATGACCCGCTTGCGCAAGACTACGCGAGTCGCATCGTCCACATCATGGACGGCACTGTGCAAAACGGAACTGGAGTGAAAGCATGATCCTATTCATCCTCGCCTTTAGAAACCTCTTTCGTCACTTCCGTCGTACCCTGACACTCCTCCTCACAGTAGCCATGGGTTCTGGCGCATTGTTTCTCTTCAA
>SEDW01000958.1 GCA_004193325.1 Pseudomonadota bacterium
AAAAAAGTTAAGACAGTGAAAAAGTCTGATTTAGCGGCCAACGCTGAGAAGTATCGTGAGGAAATCCTCGAATATTGCCAATCTAAAAGCACGAAAGCCCCGGCGCTGAAGTTTACAGAAAGTCGTGATAAGTTCATCTTTGCGCTTTTATTGCATGTGCCTATTCGTCTGAACTCACTCCACCTTATTGAGAGGAATTGGATTAAGGACGGTGTGATATATTTGCCCGCCGATGCTGTCAAAAACCGGAAAGAGATCAACATTGATCTGCCAGCTTTAGTGTTGCGTAAATTAAATGATTACCTCGCTCTTCGTACTGACAATAACCAAAAGCTGCTAGTGAGCTATCAAGGACACCCGATCTTGAAGAAAAGCTTATATCGGACCGTCTACAGGCGGACTGAAAAAGCTGCTGGAGTACGTTTAGGTCCACATGCTTTTCGAAGTATCGTAGCGACTTGGGCATCCAAGCTTATTGGCTCGGAATTTGCTGCCGACATCCTCGTAATTTCCCCGAGTGTCCTTAGGAAACATTATTATATGTCCGACGAAACTGACAAACTTCGTAACGCTTTGGCTAAGCTTAGAGGGGTATAAATGGAAGCCTACCCCAGCTCTAGAGACCTCTTTGGATCGGAAGATGCTGTCTCTCTGGACGGACTTGGTGGTGGAGATGTTCGAGGAGAACATTGCTACTATGTCGCGAGCAAAAATATCAAAGGCAAAGGTGAGGTTGTGTTCGTCGTGAGATCTGACGGCGTGTTATTGCATGTGACGAAACAGGAAGGGAATATATATCACTTCTCTGATGGCTCGATAGTTAGAGATTTATGTGTTCCACATTTTCGATCTTGGAGTGACGACTCAATCTTGAAATTTGTGGATGGAAACGAGACGGCGAAGCCACTTGCTGAACTATATAATCAGGCCAGGACAATTCTCAAAAAAATGATTTTCATTGATGAAAATAATTTAGGTCTACTAGCTGTCGTGGCAATCTCTAGTTTTTTCGTGTCAATGGCGAAGGCAACACCATTCATTCACTTCCGGGCGCCCGAGCCAAACACCGGTAAAACTCATGCGATGATGAGTTTGCTAAAGCTCTGTTTCAACAGTTCTAAAGGTGAAGAGACAGCTGTCTTCGGCAAAGCATCTCAATCCTCGATTTTTCGGTCCTTAGCTCAGTCACGAGGCGTCGTCGCCTTTGATGATCTAGAGGTGATTAACAACACAAAAAGCACCCCATTGCGAGTAGGTATGTTAGTGGGGTACAAAAAGCAGTCCGCGATTCAAACTTTGATGGAACGTGGGAAGAGGTCGTTCAGATGAAACGTGCACCCGCAGGATATATTCCAAGCGCTGTTAACGAGAGCACTCTGTCAAAGTTTCGAGATGACCTTCATATTGCTGCTATGGATGGCGCAACGAGGAACTGGGTGGGTGAACTAATTTCAAAGGCTGAAACGGACGCGCGATATACAGCACGGTTCGGAGAGATAACGGCTATCTTGCGCGGTGTGGCGGAAGCCTGTGGCGCAAGCCTTGATCTCGAAAAAGCCTTAGCGCCTGGGGAGCCTGTAGCTAGGGTCACCCCAAAGCTAGATGATATAGTTTCTAAAATTCTCATGGACGGCTTTGAGGGCGTAACTGTCGCTCAAGTGCAAGCCGAACTTACTTTGTCCGGCTTTTGGTTTCCTTCAAATCGTTTAGGTATGGAACTCACTAAGTCAATGCTATTGACGCCGGGTCGACAAGTTACTATCCATGGTAAACGAACTCAGGTCTACAAGCCGACGAAGAAGGCGAAGTCAATAATTCTTGGAAAGTGGAATAGAGATCCTAGAGGATGGTGCCTGCAGGCACATCGGAAACATTTCAACGCAGACCGGTGTGATGGGTGCGTTTATAAACAGTCCTGTCCTATCAGAATCTCGAAACCTTTGACGAAGTAAAAACAAAAATATTCTATCGTTAGCCGATATCCTCTTTTGTGAAATAGCAAAGGAGTGCGCTTGTGTATTTTATTCTAAGGTCTGCATTGAAAAAATTCTTCTTATCGAACCTCGGCGAATCCGTCAAACACAAAAAGCGAGAACTGAAAACGTTTGATACGTTTGACGAAATCAAGGCAATTTCGCTTCCAGGGTGTGTGGTATTCGAACTTACCTGTCCCGAAGGCTATTCAGCTTTGAGTTTGTGTCGATTGATTGAAGTTAAGTTCCCTTTGACGACGTGTTTTACAGCAGTTCGGGACATTCGCAAGATCTATGTTCGAATTCCGCGCAACCCGAATGATCTCAAAAAGATTGATAGCCTGCTTTAATAATGTCTGGCTGGAGTCCGATATCCTTGCATAAGGAGGTATTTATACCATGGAGCAATCTACAAAAGACACAGATACGGAATTGACGATAGATTATAAGACCCTGACTTTTCGCAAAGCTCTTGAAGCTATGCATCTGGACGAAGGGCACCTTGAATTTATCGCGATGGAGTCCAAGAACAGTGCGGTGTGGAGTGCACTAATCCGACGGAAGGAAGCGACAGCGCAGGTCTTAGGTATTTTAGGTGAAAAAGTTAGCCCCAAAGATGAGCATCTTCAACTTGCTATTTCCTCGCATGAAAATGTTACGGATGATGTTCTAAGAATTCTAGGAGAGAAAACTAAGTATCCGTCAGTCTTTGAAGTAATCGTGAAGAATGT
>SEDW01000143.1 GCA_004193325.1 Pseudomonadota bacterium
CAGCATATTCGTTGTGTGAGTTTTGATGTGCCCGCAGTTTCTAACTCCTGACATTCTCCCAGAATTTTAAGCGAAAAAAATCGGTAGGTAAAACTACCGATTTTTTTTAGGACGAGCCAGCTAAGTCTAATATTATTCAGCGCAGATGGTTCTACGATCTCTCGCAGTCCGATGGAACAGTTAGTTCTAATGGTAGAATGTCAGGACTGCCAACGACGTATGCGAATGATCATTTTCACTCTTGTCTTTGGCATAGGTGTAGCTCTGCTTTTTTAAAGCAGTTGTTGCCGGAAGGTTGTCATGATATTTTGAATTTAGTCATGTATTTAGAGGTGGAAACTTGGGGAAACCAATGCTCTCTACCTCTAATTTTTAAATAGTGCGGCTCATACGTTGTAAGCGCCTCATAATCACATGTTCTTAGAAAACCAGTTCGTTGCTGAGCATGTTCCAGCTCCAGCAGATCCGTCGGTTCATGCTGAATTCGGAGCATGGGCGAGTGAGTAATAAGATAATTCAAGGACGAGGCAGCGCAAGCTCTAGCGAAGGCATTTTACCTCTAACAGCGGAATTTGCGATCCATTTACAGTTGATCTTAAATTATACCAGCACTGTATTCTTTGAGATCGTGAACGGGATTATAAATTTACCGAAGGTAGAACCGGCTGAGAAAGATTAAATTTCTTCCTCATCTTCTAACCAAATTTTTCGGTCCCGTTGGCACGCTGGGTACAATATGCTGAGTCTACGCCTTCTTCGGTAAAGGAAATAACAACATTTGGGCGTAGCAAGCAAATCGGGTTCTGTTATTAGATTGGCAGCGGAGGAATCCAGGCTCGATGATAAAAATCTAATAGTCACTGGAAGAGTAGGAGGTTATCGGTATTTGCAGATGTATCTACCGAGATTGAAGTTTGAATTAACAACCGAAAGGATTGGCTAATAGAAGGCTTAAATTATATCAAGGCACCATCGAATTAATTCTCAGTCGATTTAAAGTGAAGGAACTCCCCGCTTTTTAAGCCACCGTCTAAATTCGCCATCTTGAGAGCAAATTCTAATCTTCCAAAAACAATTTTCCGATTCATTATCCTCAACGCTTTTGTAAACTGCGTAATCCACGCCTTCATAACTTAGATAAATATCGATCTGAGTCAAATCACTTAATCTTGTTGTCAGAGTCATGACGTGAATCCCCTCGAAAATGCGGCAGTAAACACCGGGTTTAACAGTGCTTCTATAGCTTCCGAAGATTTCTACAAATTCGTCCCACTGAATCGTATTTTCGAACATAGATGACAAACGTCTCTCCGAATCAATTTACGAAACCGATTCTACCTCTATCAAAAAAAGCGGTGTTTCGATGTTGTCCTCGTGAGTGTCCTGAGCGAAGGGCGCCTTTGACGAATTATAGGGAGAGGAGTAATTTTATAAATCATAGTATTCTGCCCTCCCTGTCAATGCAGGTTTGCTGGCAGAGTAAAGCAGAATCTACTTCCTTCACCTTTAGCTGACTCTACCCAAATATCTCCACCATGAGCAGTAACTATTGACTTGCAAATATATAGGCCAAGTCCAAGGCCACAATTGCTGGAGTTCTCGATTTGGACATTTCGATCAAAAATTAATTTTTGAAAAAGTTGAGGCACTCCAGGTCCGTTATCACTAACGGAGATTTTAATAAGACCGTTTTCAATGGACCCGCTTAAGGTCACTACCCCCCCTGCTGGTGTGAATTTGAAAGCGTTGTTAAGCAAGTTTGAGAGAACCTGCGATATCCTTTGATGATCACAAATCAAAATTGCTGAAAAATTGGAAAAATTATTTTCAACGGTTATGCTCTTTCTCACTGCGTCTAACTCGAAGCGTAGAAAAGCATTTTTTAGAATCTGACCTATGTCGTGCGACGACATTTTTAAATCTAATGTGCCAAGACTTATATGCTGCAAATCCAATAGGTCATCTGTCAGTCTTAAAGCATCGAGCCCTGAGACTTTAATTATTTCTAAAAGTCGACGAACTCGATCGTTGAAACTTGAAAAGGTCGGATCTTTCACCACTAAATCAATTGCCATGCTAATTGCTGCCAGAGGACTGCGCAAATCATGGCTGACCATAGATAAAATAGCATCCCTATTTCGTACTTCATTTTTAACGTCCAAAAGCCCCAGGCCGCCTTTCACACTCTTTTTAGGCTTACTTAATGAAGCAAAATTAGAATCTTTTAATTTTGCAGCCGTAGACCTCCAATGTCGGCGTTTCTTCTCGACGAATTTTATCTCGTGAAGGATTATTTGCTCGTTCATATTTGACCTCCATTTCGCAGTTATCGCTCTCTGTCACGACGAATCTTCTTCGGATTTCGTTAGCATATTCGTAGATATTATGATTCGTTCCCTTAACCTTGTGAAATTTAGCTACTGTTGGTTATGCGTATTAAAGATACCAAATTCGACTCATTTTTTTTGTGCATAAGCGCCAGACATTCTCACGGATCGCAATTTAGCTTAAACCTTGATCGCGAATTTGAGCGTTCAGGCTCAGCGGGAGGTCTTATAACAAATAGTCGCAAACACCTAACAATAGTTAATAAAAAAATTATCGAAAAGACGAAAATGATGTTTATCTACTCGATTTTTTTGAGTGTTTTAATTACTCAAAATACTTACCGATTAGTTTCGTGATTTCAGTTCGGTCGAGTGCCCTAGAAGAGTTACGAACTGGGTAAAAACTGCGAACGTCACTCTGTCTGAGAGTCTCATGTCGCAACCAACTTTGTGATATCACCCAACCGGCTTAACATAGACATTACTTCATTCTAGTGAAATTTCGGTGCACAAATCAGATAGAATTTGTTCACATTTATGGGGAATTCATCACATCACAAAATTATTCAGATTCCGTTTGAATGATTAACAATGAAGGTGTTTGTTATCTAGAATCAAGTCCCTGTTGTCGCTTCCTCTGGCATTATCTAAGTGCGACCTCGTTAGATGCGAGTCTTGCGAACGGAGATATAAGCCACGTATTTTCCGTCCGAGGCAGGCTCGCTTTCGCTTGTATTTTAATAATAGTCTGCGGAGTGCAAGCAAGTTGCAGGCGACAGATCTTAGCAACCCTTCCTTCCTCGCCAATGCTTTCAACTTAATGAACGGTAAGCTATGGCCCCACAATGTACGCGATGATTGGCTTTGTAATGTTTTTCAAGCAAAATCTTTGCTCTTATACTAAGTTATTTACACGTGACATGACCGTTATGTTAACGGATGCTATGGTCGAATCAACAAACTACAGTTTAACCTTACAGAAGGTGGTTTAAAAAGTCCGCAGACCGACGTGAGCTACGGGAAAGATGAGAGGGAAATATCTATCTTCTACCTTGGCTGTCCAGATCCACCTTAGAGGTGGATGGAGCTGAAGAATCCTCGAGGACAGGCTCGATCCCCAAATCGCTTTTAAAATATTACAGGGCGAAAGAGTTTCATCTGTTCTTTAAGCTCGGGAAAAAAGTCGATGGCCTGAATATTTGCCGAAATTCGGCAAATATTTGCTCAGATCTGACGGAATTCGTATTTGAGAAGCGACGAAGATGGATAGCGATATGGCTAGGAGCAATTTCCTAAATAGCCCTTAGGGTGGTACGCCTCAAAACATTAGCTAGAAAGGGTTTTCCCATTACACAAGCAAATCGGTCACCTAGCTGAACGTCTATTTGAGCAAATTTTCCGCATTGTGCGGTAGCTAATATAACAGGAAGAATTTTACCTTTTTCTCTGCACCACTGAATCAACTCTAGACCGTTCATACCAGGCATATTAAAATCTGTGATTAACAAATCGATGTTGCTTTCCGATAAAGTATGAATAGCCTCCATAGCACTTTTAGCTGTCAAAATTGTCAAATCTGAATGTCTTAAAATCGTAGCGACAAGCACTAAGAAATCAAAATTATCATCAACAACAAGTACGGTTTTTTCTCCATCCATTATTTTTCCCCCTACTGCATAGATATACAGCCTGGTGGGAAACCGTAAGGAGACATCTGTGTCACTTAAGGAAGTACTCATTAAGGCATCTTTAGATAAATCCTTAAACCGTTGAATATATTGGAAATTTACTGACTGCTGAAGTGTGTTTTACATAGAAAATTTAAAATGGCTTTCGCTTGGTTTAAAGATTTCTTGCCGACAGCTGATGATTTACTCGTGAGTCTGGGAAGTAAAATATAATGTCGGCACTAGGTCTGCTACGGAATCGATCTGACTTTTACCTCGATACTCTTCCACGAGGCGAGGCGTTAGAAACAACCCGAAACCGGTTTTCTCCAGAGGTGCTTCTCTGTACGCAACCTATAAGGGAGCCAAAATCCATAGGATCGTTTTTAGATTTGATTGACTTAAATTATCTTTTTTCCATTATTTTCCCTGTTATACGAGTCGTAGTTTGGAGCTCTACGCAGGGAAAAAGACTCCTTCCTCTAAAGCTCAGGCCCTGAATTTTATTCCAGCAAACGTTCTCTGTTGATGCTGTGTCGAACGCGACAGCTTCGATTTCGCCACTTGGCTCCCGGGGAAATTCTTTAAGCGCGCCGATACCAACGCCGAAGGCACTTTCAATCCCGACATCTACACGGGTGCCGATGCTTGCGCGAGAAAGTAATGTGCTGGCTTCACCTTAATAGACGATGATAGCTTGCATCACTCTACGAGACTACTTACTCACGAATGATCATGTCTCAACTCATGGTGGCTTTGCCGGAGATATAAAAGTCAAATAATATGCAGCTTGAATTACGGTGTTTTTAGAGGAAATCTTCATTGCTGAGAAAAGAACCTGTCACTTTCAGTAACAGGCTATGAAGCGTTAGTTGAGGTCAATGTGAAGCACTGCACTCTACTCTGTTATACTCATATTTGGACTCTTCGCATAGATGAATCAGTTCTGTACTCCCACATGTCTCATAATTATGAGGACAGCAGACTGTAGCTTCATTATCAAAATGACGCCGGCGTACCATTATCGGTACGAAGCTGCGCGGTAAAAATTTGCATCGGGACGACGAATTCCAGCTCATTAAAAACCCCTGAATACAGGAAGTTGTTTTGCGACCGGTAAAGTTTCGAAGTACATTTGACCGCTACTGATTTGTTCTAAATGTTTTCTGAATAATTCAAAGCTAGCTTAAGAAAAGGCTACAAAGTTTGGGAGACTGTATCGCTTGGCTAAAGACCAATATTTTAAGCACTTCTAAAGCCTGTCTATGATCCCATTGTCACTTTTTTATTGAGGAAATTTATACTATTTGTCTTGAATTATTCGCGCCTCCAAATATTGCTTACTAGTCACCTAGAAATTCTTTAAGACCTCAACATTCAGCGCGAGACAGTCAAGGCCCGCGCGATCGAATGGGATAAAAAAGGTATCGAAGTCCTTGGTGCCAATCTTCAGCAAGCTGAGAAGAGCATGCCTTCCACTGCTGGCCAGTGGGAGACTGCGGGTACTGAGTTCCTTGACGATAAGTGGACCGCAGGTTCGAAGCACATCTTCGTTCCGCTGAATCCTCCCTACGGTCTGCGATTGGACGGTAAAGGCACCCAGTACCCTTAGGTCAAGCTTGGTAATTGGCTCCGCGAAGCTTTTGCTCTAGAGCGAGGACGATCCAGTTTTGTCTTGCTTGCCGACTCCAAGAGGTTTCACGCTTTTGAAAATAGCGTGGTATCTAGGCACATGAAGAGTATGCGGAACTTTACCCTGGGTACACGGTATATTCGTTGTGTGCTTTTTTGGTACTCGGGCTTAGTAATTAGGTGCTTCCGAACTTCCAGATATTCCGAAGATTGATATTTCCATGGTAAAGCCGCAATGCTTTCATGCCCTTAAAACTATTTCTCATCTGAGCTGACTATTAGCACTACTTTTGCTCGCGCATCACGCGTATCAGTGAACAACGAGGGGGATCTTTCCATGGCTACTGAACAGGTAAACTGCATTGAATGCCTGAAAATATGCGATGCAAACGTAGCGACTCCGAAAATGGTCACCTTCAAAAGCGAACGTATTTCGGTTTTCGTATGTCATAGCTGCAAGCGCAGCGAGCATGTTTGTTCTGCTGATTCCTACTTCGATGACCCTAGCCGCTCCGATGCGTTTCTGGTTCACTCCTGAGGCTGCAGCGTAAAGTAAAACGTTGAGCCAACGCCTTCCTCGGATTCGAGCCAGACCTTACCTCCGTGCTTCTCAACCAATCGCCTCGTCATCGTCAGACCCGAACCGGTTCCGCCCGGATACTCCTCTTTCGCGTGCAGTCTCTTGAAGAGCTGGAAGATATCCTGAAAGTGCGAGGACTCGATGCCAATCCCATTATCTTCAACGCTGAAGACATAGATCCCACTTTCCTCATTCAGTTCTGACTTGAGAATGACCTTCTTCTCCGGCTTATCGCTGTAACGGATAGCATTCAGCACCAGGTTCTGAAAGATCTCGCCACTTCGAATGCGGTCGCAGAAGAGTGTCGGCCAATCCCCTTGGATCTCGACGTTAATATTCTGCTCTTCGCAGATGGGCTTGATGCGATTGATGACCTGCTGGGCAATCTCAAGGACCGGCACGTTCTCATAGGAGAGTTCAACTCGTCCAATCTTTGAGAAGCTATAGAGCGAGAGGAGGAGCGCATCGAGATCCTCACTGAGCGAGATCATGGCATTGAGCCGAGACTCGGTCGGAGGCGTGAGCTTGCCTTTGTCGTCCTCGATGGAATGCTGCGCATAGATCCTGATGCCTCGCAACGGCTCACGCAAATCATGGGACACCATCTGCGCGAAGGAGTCGAGTTCGAGATTACTCGATTCCAGGTCCCGCACGGAGTGGGCGAGGAGCTTCGAGATGACCATGTTTTTGAACTCAATGGCGACCTCAATCTCGGCCTCGGTATAATCCTCGGCCTGACCCCTGACGATCTCTCGCCAGAGTTCAAAGGACTTTCTGGGATGAAGCCGCATTTCGCCGCTAATGCTTTCCACCGGCTTCGAAGGATTTCCGGCCCAGTCGATGGCTTTCACTTTCTCGCCACGGAACCACAGCATGTGCGAATCGGGATTTCGGGAAATACGCACCGCTAAGACCCCGGATGCAGTTTCGATGAGAGGCTCGGCCTGAGGATAATGGGTCTTCAGCGAGTTCGTTTGAAAGAGGTCAGATTTTTGGTTCGAGAGCCAGGTGAGGAGAATGGCAACCTCCTCTTCACTCGGACAGACGCCGTAGCGGTAGATTTTTCCTCGATGGCTTAATACTGCTCCAGAGGAATTCGTCAGATCGAGAATAGCCTTATTGTATCTCAGAGCGGCTGCGAAGTCGGCGACGCCCGAGAGAGTCGCTTCGAGTCCGGAAATGATACTCCGCAGGTGAAGTCTTTGATTGGCAGCTTCTCTCGTTTCGATCGCTCCCATCTGTCCCGAAAATGTTTCAGCTAAAAACTCGCAGGCCGTACGGATCTGGTAGCTCAGATACTTCGGGGTCTTGTGGGCCGTACGGATCTGGTAGCTCAGATACTTCGGGGTCTTGTGATGACAGGATATAAGGCCCCAGAGCTTGCCGTCCTTCATGATGCTCACTGACATCGAGGCCACCATGTCCATGTTCTTCATGTACTCGAGATGGATCGGAGACACGCTCCGTAAGACGGAAAGACTCAGATCAAGGGGTGCTGAAGTCTTCGGATTGAGCATGGGAAAGAGTGGCGAAGGCTGATAGTTGCGGTCACTGATGATGCGGATCCAGTTGAGCTCGTAGAGCGCGCGAGCCTGAGCAGGAATATCCGATGCAGGAAATCTCTGTCCGAGCAAGCTGTCCATTTTTTCCGAACGGTCTTCGCCGATAACGTTGCCGTTCCACTCCGGATCAAATTTATAGACTGTGACCCGATCGAAACCGGTGATTTTCCGAATTTCGGAAGCGGCTGTGCGACAGGCATCTCCGATAGAATTCGAAATCTGTAGCGCGACGACGGCTTTGCGGACGATTTGATAGAAGGAAAAGAGACTGTCGTTGTCATCCTTGATTGGTTCCATCTCAAGGATAAGCGCGTCCTTGTAGATATGGAGGATGCCGTCGTAGAAAGCATCTTCTTCTTCCTGAAAGTTCAAAGCAAAGGGATTGCTCTCACGAACGCTACCCGATTGAATAGCTGCTCTTACTTTGCGCACCGACTCTTGAGTGAGAAGAGCATCAATCGCAAGGCCGACGACCTCTTCTTTTGAATGGGAGAGGTAGGATTCAATATTGCTACTGACCTGCTCGATTCTGAGGCTTTCCATATCGAGATGAAAAAGAATGCCATGAGGCTGAATCGCCCCGGGAATGTGAATAGGCTCACGATCGCAATTGTTCAGATCGTAAGGACTCACCTTTGAGAGAGTCTCAGAGAGTTTGCTAGGGAGCGCAGACATCGAAAAGTCCTCTAGTGCAAAAGCTCGGTATGGCCCGCGGGCGACTTGACGAGCTCCAGGATGTTTTGATAGAGCAGCGGAAAATCAATGGGTTTGGAAACATGAGCCTGACAGCCTGCTGCGTAGGCGGCCTTTTTCTCTTCGATCATCGCATGTGCGGTGAGCGCTACGACCGGAGTCTTGACGCCACGCTCGCGAAGGAGTCGGGTGGCGGTAAGGCCGTCTATCTCTGGCATTTGCATATCCATGAGAATAATATCGAACTTTTCGCGACTGGCGATGTCGAGCGCCTGCTTGCCGTCGTCGGCGAGGGACACCCGGGCGCCTTTCTTCGTGAGCGCACGATTAATGAGGAACTGATTATCCATCGCATCGTCGACGACGAGAATACTGAGATTGTCGAGGCGGTCGTCGGCTATGAGAAGATTGAGGTCAGGCGCATCGGCAAGCAAGACATCACTCACGATTTGAACCTTGACGCTTGCGACGAAGGTGCTGCCCTTTCCAAGTTCACTCGATTGCAGAACGAAATGTCCGTGAAGCGCTTCGCAAAGCTTTCGCGAGAGCACAAGGCCGAGCCCGGTTCCCCCAAAACGTCTGGTCGTCGACAGGTCGGCCTGCTGAAAGGGCGAGAAGAGTTTGGCTTCCTGCTCCGGACTGATACCTATCCCTGTATCGCTGACAATAAATTCAAGGATGGCAAATCCCGAACTAAGGACATGCTCTCTGACTTCAAAGTGCACGGACCCGTGGTCGGTAAACTTCAAAGCATTGCCAAGCACATTCATCAGGATCTGCCGAATCCGGCCCTCGTCCGAGAAATAGAATTTGTTTTGCACAGCTGAATATTCAACAGAAAACTGGATCTGCTTTTTGGCAGCGATAGGCGAGAGCGTAGCTTCCACTTCCACGAGCAGTGCTGCCAGCGAGAACTTGTGCATATCGATGTCGAGCTTGCCCTTTTCCACCTTCGAGAGGTCAAGCACCTCATCGATGATTCGCAGCAGCTTTTTCCCATTGCTTACGATCGAATTCGAGAAATTGATAACATCCAGCGGATCAACCCTGTCGTTCGCCATAATCTCGGCAAAGCCGATCATTGCGCTCAATGGTGTGCGAATCTCATGACTCATGTTCGCCAGGAAAGAACTTTTCGCATGGTTAGAAGTCTCTGCAAGTGCGACCGCGCTTCTTAACTTTTCTTCGAGCCATTTCGTTTCGGAGACATCAATGAGTACTCCGCTCAAGCGTTCAAACTTGAGATTCTGATCGAAATAGACCTTACCCCTGAGGCTGATCCAGACCGAATTATGCAGTTCTTCTTCATCTTTCACGCGATAATTCATACGAAAATTACGGGTCTCGCCACTTTTCGCGAGGGCGCTGATATTCTCGATGAATTCCTTGCGATCCCTTTTGTCGATGCTGCGAAGAAAATCTATGGGCCTAAGGTCGACAGTTTTATTGATACTGTGCACATGAATGCATCGATCGCAGAGACTCAATTTGTTCTCGTCCGGCGAGTAATCCCAGGTGCCAAGCTCGGTTGAATCCATGGCAATCTGAAGGCGTTCTCGGGTTTGGCCCAGGACTGAGGCAGCCCGCTGGTTTTCGATGCGGAGTTTTTTGTTCTC
>SEDW01000959.1 GCA_004193325.1 Pseudomonadota bacterium
ATGCAAGCCGTTTACGACTTTTTCCAGTCAATTGAACCCTTGTGCTGCTGCGGGAAGCACTGCTTCTTGTCGACCGTGCAGACGAAGGCTTTTACTTCGTAGTCAATTTTGCCTTCTTTCGCAGCGGCATCGAGGGGAGCGATGATTTTAAAGCCCGGGAGCTTTTCATCGAAGGTCTTCGACACGTATTTGCCGTCCTTCATTTCCAGCTTAAGGCCAGGAGCCTGAGTAAAGGCAACCTGCCAGGGAGCTTCTTTGGAAATGACCATGTCCGCATCGGGTTTGACTTTGACTTCGATTTCGAGGTTCTGACCGACAACCGCAGTCTTAGTCTCGACTGACGAATGCTTTTCGCCGAAGGCAAAAAGAGCTGTCGAACTCATTACAGACAAAAGGACTAACGCTAATTTTTTCATTAAAACTCCTGGTCTTTAACTGATCGCACCTGAGAATCGTCCGCGGCGCAGACGACGTTGCTTCACGAGATTTTTTCTCTGGACCGAGATTACCGAAGGCAAAGATTCGAGCCTCGTAATAACGGTTTCGAGATGATTCAGGTTACGTACCCCGATTTCAAATTCCAAAAGACCGGTAAGACCTGATTCGATCTTGGCCTCAGCCTTGTGAACGTTGACGCCGTTGTTCGAGAGAAGGGTCGTGACTTCCGCGAGCACGCCCGCTTTTTCCTGAGTCTTCATGCTGATTGCGCAGCGATGATAGTTTTCTTCGACCTGCATCTTCGCCCACTCTACCGGGATCTTGCGAGCCGGATCGGTATCGAGAGCACGTGGGCAGGTGTTTCTATGGACGGTTACACCGCGGCCTCTGGTGATGAAACCCACGATGGCTTCGCCCGGGAGCGGCAGACAGCATTTGCCGAGATTGACGAGAACATCGCCGTAGCCTGACACAAGGATAGTCGAGTGCGCGGATTTCTTCTCAGGCTTAGCCTGATCGAGACCCTGACGATGAATCTGTTCCTGTATCGTTTCCTTGGGCTCTGGAGCCGGGAAAGTCTTCGCCACGATATCGTGAGCATTGAGGCGGCCGTAACCAACCGCAACCAGAACGTCCTCCAGAGTGCTTTCACGAGCTGCCTTGATGAGTTTGGCGGCATCACCACTGCGCTCGAGATCGTCGAGCCGTAGATGGCGTTTGTCGAGTTCCTGACCGAGGAGTTCGCGGCCGAGCTTACGGCTCTTGTCTCTTTGTTCGCTTCTGAGGAAGGAACGGATTTTGTTCCGCGCCTTGGATGTGACGACAAAGTTGAGCCAGTCTTTACTCGGTTTCTGATGCGGCGAAGTCAGGACTTCAACCATATCTCCCGAATTGAGTTTCTTTTTGATCGGCGACATCTGGCCATTGATCTTGACACCAATGCACTTGATACCGACGTTGGAGTGGACGCTGAAAGCGAAATCCAATGCTGTGGCATTGATCGGCAAGGAGAAGACGTCACCCTTAGGCGTGAAGACAAAAAGTTCTTCTTCAAAGAGATCGACCTTAACCGCTTCCAAAAATTCATTGGGATCGGTGAGCTCGTTCTGCCACTGCATGATCTGACGAAGCCATGAGAATTTCTGGGC
>SEDW01000960.1 GCA_004193325.1 Pseudomonadota bacterium
CGATTCATAGCCATGATCTTTTCCCATCCATACTTAGAACAGTAATCTCAGTAAAGAAAAACCAAAGGGTCCATGCTGATCGCGATGCAAACACCGATAAAGGCGTTGCGCTGACCCTGATTCTTGTCCTTGCTGCCAGTTACGACGGCTGCAAAATCCGTGACGTAACCTTCTGCTTCGAAGTTCACCTTCACTGTGCTGCCCGTGAGACCCAAGAGTCTCATCATGAAGGCATTGAGATCGGCAGCGCTGGGAGCCTCTGCTTTGATAAGAACATTGCTCGCGACATCTTTCGCTTTGAGTTTGACAAGCTCCGCATCGACGAGGCTGATACATTCACGGCTCAAGGCGGCCCGTAGAGTTCGCGTGTAGTTGAGGGTAAGGCTCGTCACCGGGTTGACGTTCGACGGCGCTCGATCCATGCGCGGGGTTCCAAGATCGAAGGACCCCATTGCGGGTCTTTCATAACGGTTAAAAATAGAATCGGTGCAGTCCGCTGGCGAACGGGGCTTATCCCTTTCGCAGTGCATGAAACCGAAGGCTTTTTTCGCAAAAACGTTTTGATAGATCTTAGTGAGCGCGCGAGCATCCATGTAGCGAAGAGAACTCCCCTCTTCCGGAAGGAGTGAGAGAGGATTGCCATCGGAGTCACCGGCACTGTCGTCGCTGCCTGGAACATTTTTAATCGGCACCTCGCCATTCGCAGCACCCGATCCACTCTTAGTCTTCGGGCGATCGGAACTACAGGCAGCGAGGCCCAGGATCAAGGTCAAACTTAGGAAAGACTGGAAGCCAGCTTTAATCATTTGCTTGCTCCTTTCGGTGCGAGGAAGTCAGGCGAGAGAACCATGGCCTTGATGACTTTGCGCAGGTTCTTTTGTTCCGCGCGGAAGTTCTCAAGATAGCCCGGTAGAATGTTGTCGTGTTCAACGAAGCCCATTTTCCGGCCGTTCACAAATTCAAAGGCGCGGCGAATACTGCATTCGTCGAAGCCGTCTGATTCCGCTAGGATCTTGCCGAAAGCTGCGGCTCCTTTGCCTTCCATTCCGTTGTAACGGCCAGTGTCGTTCTTCGGATCTTTATTGTTGTCGTACTGATAGTTGATGTTACCCGTGTCCGGCCAGCGGTTAAAAAACGCTGCCATCGGCTCGAGAGATTTATGACAGTAGCTGCAGTAGGTACGCTTTGTAAGATCGGGATTGGCGTCAGCAGGATCCGCCTGAGCGCCGTCTGGAACTGTAAATTTTTTGCAGAGAAAGGTTTCATACGTACGGTTTGCCTTAGCCCGGCGACCGTTGGTGATGATCTGATAGGCCTGGGTGGTAAGAACGCCCGCGTGCGAGGCATTGCGGTTGATCCAGTAGTGTTTGCGATCGAGAACCTTAGGTGCTGTGAAAATTGCATGGTTTGCATCCGCGATGCTGCCGCCCGGCCAGCGGCTCCAAAAGCCTTTGCCACGGCCAGCCATGAAGTAGCCAAAGGTTCCGGTCATGATCGTCGATTGAGTTGTCAAGATGTCAGTAAAAGGCTTGTTTTCCGCTACGGTGTGCGAGATGAGGTAGCCGGGTTCCATGGAGATATCGTA
>SEDW01000961.1 GCA_004193325.1 Pseudomonadota bacterium
AGTGGCCGAAGGAGCTTGATTCGAAATCAAGTAAATCGCAAGGTTTCAAGGGTTCGAATCCCTTGCTCTCCTCCAGTAAAAAATCCTCGCTTCACGAATGTGAATGCGAGGATTTTTTTATTTGCTCACTTCGATAAAAAATTACGTTTTAGGAACTGTGACACTTCACTCAATGACCAACCCTAGTACAAATCACATGCCTCGGCGCTCTTCGCGTCTTCCTAATAGTGCGCTCGACACTCCGCCTCGCCTCAGGGATATCCGTTTCCGAAGCGCCACCATTCATCAAATGCCTGACAGCTCCGGGACGTTTTAAGTCCATCGCGAGTAGGCGGAAGAGCATCTTCGCCAGGGATGGATTGATCCCGCTCGGCTCATAGAATTTTGTGAGGGTTGGCTTCTTGAGATGAAGGAGTCGGGCGATATCCGCACGACTCACGCGGAGGACATCAAGAATTCCTGTCAATTCATCGAGAGTCATGTAGCGATCGCCGTGAGTGACGGGACCGTAAAAGGCTTTGTAATACGATTGAGCGAGGGCACGCTCCATCTTGCGCGTCTCCAGGAGAGGAAGAACGTATTTAGCGCCATCGAGATGATGAATTGTTTTAAAAAGTTTGCCTGCTACCACATCTGCAACCTGAACAGCGATGTTGTCGAAGATATTTTCTCCCAAAGGGCTTCGATATAAAAATTCTTCGACGGTAACACGCTTCATTTCAAGGAGCCCTTCATGGGAATCGACCGAATGGCCTCGTGCAGAGGGCCTTGAGCAGTCTATGCAATAAGCTCACCTGAACGTCCTATTCAATTTTCGCAACTCTACGGCTATCCAATATTTCCTGATTAATTCTTTAAACTGCTGATTTCATTGCTTGATCGATATTCCTGCGATTATTCCGGATATACCGGCATTGAGGCTTGTCCCTAAAATGGTACTGGGCTGTCTTAGCTCATGTATTGCGAAACCCGCCAACCCCTGGTGACACTGGAGTCCGCTATGAACATTCAAGAACTCAAAAAATTTGCAGCTGTCATTGGTCAGAGCTGTGATGCAACGCGAGTGGATTTGATTGGTGGAGAGCACGCGGACGAACCCATCGCAGCGGACTTCGAAGTCACGCTTAGAGAGCATGAAAACGATGAGTTCAACGATCTACTGGCCCGCACTCACAAAGCGAGAGCGTTGCGTGATAGTCAGCATCCTGATGTGGCGATGATGTTTACCTTTGGCCACGTGGAGCCGAGGGTGGGTCTTGTTCTCTTTGAGAATGCGGATCTCTAGGAAGATCTTTCTAAGAGGACAACTGTCTCGATGAGATGGACTCGAACCCAGACAGTTGCCTCGAGAATCGCCTAATTAATTGTGACCTTCGTGGGCACCAGCAGCTTCTTCAGCCTTAGCACCCTTGGCAGTCGACTCGCGATGTCTCTTCTTCTTCCCTTCCGCAATTTCCTTGGCCCTATCGTGATTTACGGTGTGGTCCATGCCCATACCTTTCATCATGATGTAGGTCGGGCTCGTCGGATCGTTCATAGGATTTGGGGGCGGTGTTCCCAGATCAACTTTGAGAGTCTCGGTGA
>SEDW01000962.1 GCA_004193325.1 Pseudomonadota bacterium
AGCATCGCCAGTTCCCCAGCCACGCGGCGAAGAACTTCCTGATGCGGCATAACTTTTTGCAAGAGTTCGAGGAACAACACCATTTCCCGCGCATGAGCATTCTCAGAGGCCGAGGACAGAACGGAATCGAGCTCTTCGAGTTCTACTGTCAAAAATCTTTCGTTATTCACCATCGTCTGACGGCGGATAAAGTTCGAAGGCACCTTCGAGAGGTTGGGCTTCGTCACTTCAATTAGTAGACCGTAGGTTTTATGCTCACGAATCTTGAGGCTTGAAATCCCGGTGGATTGACGAAGACCTTGTTCGTACGCAGCAATGCGCTCAGCGCCCTCGCGAGAGAGAACACAGAGCTGATCGAGTTCAGGATCAAACCCTTCTTGAAAGACTTCAAGGCTACCGAGCGCACCCGGCTGTTCGGAAAGAGTCGTTTCCAAAATATCGTAGGCATCACGTGCGGCCGCGAGACTTTCGCTCACGGAACGCAAGAGTTGCGACTTAGGATTAACGCTTTCCAAAAATTCTTTAAGAGAAAGACTGATGCCAAGACTCACACGAATGTTGTGGAGATCACCGGCCGCAGCCTTGCCCGATAAGACCCGCGTCGTCAAACGATCGAGGTCCGCACAGGCCTTGAGGCGAGTCTTGAGTTCCCCAAGCCATTCCGAGGATTGCGCTAGGATCTCGGCAATCGCTTCCTGCCGCTCGAGGATGGGAGCCGCCGTTAGGAAAGGGCGAGCGAGATCATAACGAAGGAGGCGAGCGCCCATCGGGGTGCGGGTCTGATTCAATTCCTTAAAAAGGCTGCCTTCGGAATCCCTGCGACGAAGCGTTTCAAAGAGCTCAAGATCGCGGCGCACCGTTTCATCGAGAATCATGCGGTCGTCGTCGCGGAGCGTTCTCACCGACAGGAATTGAGACACACTAGCTTTGAGACCACCGAGATATTGGAAGCTCGCTGCCAGGAGCTCAAGTCCACCGGCAACCGCACCACAAGGAAGACCCTCGATGCCATCAACTGCAAACTGAGCCTTTAGGAATTTCTTTTGCTCCTCCCGGTCGCGAAGGATCGCTTCGGGAAGTGTGGCAAGACTCATCTTGTCGGCGACACGTTTCGAGATCTCGCGAAGTTCATCGTGCATAAACTTACGGGCAAGAATTTCCTTCGGTTGATAAACATTCAACCAGCCATCAAGTTCCTCGCGTTCGATTCGACCGAGACGAAGTTCTCCTGTGGAAATATCGATCGCAAGCAAGGACCAGAGTTTATTCTTAGGCTCTTCGTAGACGGCGATGAGATGGTTCGGGCGATCTGCTTCGAGCGCCTCAGGGTCATCGATACAACCCGGGGTCATGATCTGCACGATGTCGCGCTTGACCAGCCCCTTGGCGGTCGCGGGATCTTCGATCTGATCGGCAATGGCTACGCTGTAGCCGAGCTTAAGAAGGCGCATCCAATAGCCCTTAGCGCTATGGTGCGGCACACCACAGAAGGGGATGCGGTTTTTATCGCCGCGCTCGCGACTCGTCATCATCAGGTCGAGCTGGGGAGCGACCTCTTCTGCATCGTCTCCAAAGATCTCGTA
>SEDW01000963.1 GCA_004193325.1 Pseudomonadota bacterium
CCGAAGGCAAAAAGTAAAGTACGCGAAAAGTCTTAGACTATTATTCAAATCGATATCTCAACATCGTAAAGAAACTACGCGGAATAAATCCCATAGATCGATTGATGCGTAGCATGGGTACATTGCTCTCCTCATTGCCAGTAGCCAAATATTGAAGACTCGGGAATTTTTGAGACAGATCAATCGTAGACGCAGCTTTCAAAAACTTCCCTAGGCCTCGACCTCTGTACTCCCGTTGAATACCTGTAGCCTCGATATAAAGTATTCTGGGAGAATCCAGCTGTCCTTCGAATAGAGTAATGCCAACCAATTGCTTATGCATAAATAAACCATATGGCAGCCAGATTCGATTACGACTCGCGGACTTCTCCGCTCGCTCCATAAAATATCCCAGACTCCGTTTTTTCACCATACCTTCCGCGTCTTGGAATGGGACATCTTTGCCCGTTTCATTGAAGACGGTGACGAATGATTTCAGTTCCGCGGGGTCACTCCACTGAACGCTTCTAACCTCAAAGGCCGCGTCTTTTATAAGCCACGAGTTTAAGAGTGCCTGATTTAGATTAGCCATTTCCAATACCGACTCAACAACTTCACCAACTTTGTGAAAATTGCCGTTGGATCTATAAAACGAGTGTACTTCCTCACTCTCGACCACCATCTGTAAGCTAGCATCCGAAGTATTCCGGCAAAGCTCTACAAGCTTTTTTTCCATATATTCGGCGATGGGAGAGTTGAAAGTTGAGCGCAGAAATTTTACTTCGCTAACAATAAGATTTCGGTCCTGATCATATCTGTAGTGGCAAGCAGCCTGTATCTTTCCCGAAGAAATTATGAAAAATCCGTCGAGACCCATTGCGAAAGCTTCTGAAACAGTTAAGTTGCGAGCAGAACTTAGCCCATGAGAAAACTCTCGATGCGGATAGCTTTCCTCTGAAATTTGTCTGTAGAACTCAAAACAATCTTGCCATAGAGCGCCTGTGATCTCTTCAAATTTCAAAATTGAAAACATGACGTTTGCCCTTTTTCGGCGAAGTTATCAGTCGTCATCCGACAGACTTGAAGGGAACTGTGAACCCTTCGAAGTATCACCTTTCGGAATAGCAAAGTCGATCTCGCCCAACTCCCAAATTGCATCCGCGGCTTGGACGTAAGAATTGTTGCGAACTGCGACTCCTCGGAAACCATGAAGATCAAACAGCAGGCAGCCACGTTCAGTTTCGGGACGATCCAATATTTCGCCGCTATATTGAGACGGACATGTCGACCAGCGGCCAGAAGGGACGTATTTCTTTCGAGTTCCCCATCTCCCCAATGGCCACTCCGGCTTGGAAAGCAGAGGCTTCAAGACCAGTAAGATCAAACAAAACACATTGCTTTTCCACTGTCAAAGTCGACTCATCATCGGCAGCGTAGCCACTTGCGCAAACAACATCTTTTTGCAATACAAAGGGAAACGTGTCAGGGAGCGTCGTAGATTTAGCAGACGAAGAGAAAGTGAAGCCGATAAAGATATAGCCAAGAAACAATTTGCAGCGGCGAGAATACATGGATGAAGACTCCATAAGGGTGCAACTTTTCAGATCGGATAATGATCAAGATTGGTGCTAAAAGTCAGCACAAATCTGATTTGAACCTACCTTTCCGTTGCGTATATCGCCCCGTGCTCCGGTAGTTCAGGAAAAAAGACCGGTATTCCAGCCCAATCGCCACTCAACAATTGATAACCCTACATTCCTAAACCATGAAAAATGAATCACCAACTCGACCCTCATCGAATAATCCTAGCCGTGACACTGAATCGGGAACCGAGGCTTCCCAAGTGATCGAAACGTCCGAAACGTTTGAATCCCATCTCGAAGAGCCAGACACTCAAATCTTGCCCATGCCTGACACACAAATTCAAGCAGCGCCGCTCGGCCCAGACACGAGTGGAACAAGCGCCAGTTCAGCAAACACACGCATTCTGTACGAACAACTCAAAACATCGCTCTATGGTCCTTCGACTTGTAAAAGTTGTCATCCAGGATTTGGCACATGAGGAGAACGACTTTGAACCTTTTACTTGCTATACTGGGTCTCCTTTTAAATTTCAGTTTTCCTCTCGTCGCCTATTCATGGGGTGCGCAAGGCCATCAGAAAGTAGCCCAGATAGCCTGGGACCGAATGGATACAGCTACGCAAAAAGCAGTCACTGACCTCCTGAAGAGTGGCAACGATGCGCCGACGACCAACTGTAAATACCAATCCATAGAAGAGGCTTCGACCTGGCTCGATTGTGTTCGAGGAGCGGCACTGCCTGACTATTTTGCAAACTACTACCATGCCGACCGCTTCACTCACTGCCCAAACATCGTTATCCCCACCAAGTGTAAGTCGGGACACTGCGCATCGGACGCTCTGAACGTTTCAATCCTTCAGCTGAAAGATAAAACTGCGACTCTAGCGTCTCGACGAATAGCCCTGAAGGTTATCATTCACCTTATCGGCGACCTGCACCAACCTCTACATGTGGAGCGAGACGCCAATAGCTTTATGGTGGACCAGTCGGGCAGCACCGTCGGATTTCATGAATATTGGGATAAGGATGTGGTAACAAGTATCAACTCAAACCGAACGGTTCTTGATACGATCGTCCAAAAGCATGGAGCGAGTTTTTTACAGGGCACGGTAAACGATTGGGTGAAAGACACATTCGAAGAAAGTAAGTCTGTCGTCTACCAAGGCCCTTTGAAATCGCTGATGTGCAATCAAGATCCGGTCAAATTCAAAGTTATGTTAAGCGAAGACTATCGACAGGACGCCGCGCATTATTCCTACTTTAAGATTGCACAGGCCGGTGTTCGCCTCGCGCAGCTCCTTACTGAAATTCTCAAACCTTAACGAGCCTAGCGAAATGAACGGAATAAAAAAACCCGCCAGCGAAGCCAGCGGGTTTTTACGTTTGAATCTAAATCCGACACACCTTAGTGGTGATGTC
>SEDW01000964.1 GCA_004193325.1 Pseudomonadota bacterium
AACCGCACCGATCGCATTGCTCTCAATATCGTCCAGTGCGATGACGCACCGATGATCATCGGTGCCGTGCAAAACATCGACGAAAAAAGCCTGCAAAAAATCGTTGACGCTCAAGCAACGGCTAACGGCCCCATTCTCCCTGGGACCTTGCAGGACTGGAAGAACCTCACAGCATTCTATAGAACCTTCCGCACCGACTGCGCTGACGATACACCCCGAGTGAAACCCTATTGGGATCCTAAAGAAGTCACAATTCTTGCTCGTTACAAAGGCGTTGAAACCTATAAGGTTTCGCCAGAAATTCTGAAAAAGTGCGGCGCCGCGATCGAAAAGTGTAACATTGCAGATGCGAAAGCTTCGGACCGTTACAGTAACTTTGTATCGAGAGATGTAACGATGGAGCCGGGCTACATCATCGGTCACACAGTTGCCGAAGATCGTCCTTGGCCTGAAGTCTTGACGACACCGACCACCATCGTCACCGGAACTTATGCAGAATGGTTGACCAATAAAGGGGCTCCTCTTTGGGAAAACTTCCCATCCAAGAGTTATGAAGGATCGACCGATGCGATCTTCACCAAGCCAGATATTTACGACCGTAAACACTACCGCGTGCAACGCAATGCTCTGCACTCAGGCGTCCTCACCACAATCGCTTATCAGCTTGTGACGAACGGCCGTCGGGCCAAAGCTAACCGCGCCTACGAGTCTTTCCTTTGTCAGAAATTCTCGGTACCGGATGGAGCGAACCCCGATCCCAACGATGCGAACCCCGATTTGACGAAACGCACCTACTGCTCCTTCTGTCATAAAACTCTCGAGCCGATGGCAGCTTTTTGGAATCGCTGGCCAGACACTGGCACTCTTAACTACATCTATAACACTGATGCAAAGATCGTCGACACGGGAGCATTCAACGGCGGGACTGGCCCAGGGGCCGCAGCCTTTGGCAAAGCCCTGGTCTCATCTCAGGCCTTTCAGGAATGTGGAATCAAGCGAGCCTTTGAGTTTGTGAATGGCAGAAAGATGACAGCTGCCGAAGCTGACGCGAATATGAGTGAGTGGATGTCTCAGTATGATACCGCTCAACAAAACCTAAGGCCTCTCATCAAGTCGATGGTCCTGGCACCAGAATTTTTGGGGAGTGACAAATGAAACATCTTAATCAAACGCTCACTCTGACCTTGGCAGCGGCCATCAGCTTTCTCAGTGCTTGCGACTCAAGCCCACGCCCTATGAAATTCGTGCCAGGCGGCGACGCCTTGCCCGAAGTGATTCTATCGAACGATGCGAACGGCAAAGGCCAAGGCACAGGTGGCACCAAAGAGGAGTTGCCGCTCGAACTCCTCCTCGGTCCTGGCAGTCAGATGCGCCTTCTCGATGGCAAAGCTTTGACGGTCCATTACGCAAATATCTTCGATAAACAGACCTATGGCTTTGATAAATGCAAAGCGGCTTTGCCTGCCGAAGCCTCCGACTGCACGGACAGCATTTTCACTCCAGCCGAAAGCCCCTTGATGGGCAGCTTCGATGTGAACAACATCGCGGCCCGCGGTCCTCAAAACATGTCACCGCCTCA
>SEDW01000965.1 GCA_004193325.1 Pseudomonadota bacterium
ATAACGGTGAGATCCGAGTGCGGCATCCCTTCGTCATCAAAGGCGGAGTAGGAAAAGCCGTCTTTGTATTTCGGCAAATCCCGCATCGTCAAACCCGAGTTGGCGATCGAGGTTTCGAGCTTCTTCCTATAGTAGCTCGTACCCTCTTTAACCGCTTTGGCGGAAAACGCGCCGAGGTGTGCCCCAAGAATACTTTCCCACTCATCGGTCGAGAAGATCACATCGTAGCGCCCAGTCTGGATCGGCTTCGCTTCGAGAAGGCGCAGAGCCATTGTACTCGCCTCGCGAACACACTCCCCAAGATCGAGTTCTGCAAAGGTACGGCCGATCGAGGATCCACTGTACATGGCCTGATTCTGCTCAGCACCGGCTAGGGCTGAAGTATAAGCGCTAAACGAGCGATCTTTTTGATAACAGAAAGTTCCAAGGTGATTGGCATAAAAGCTTTCGCCTTCGCCGTCGCTGTAGCCACTGTAAGGTGAGTTATGAATCCGCTTATCGACAGCAAGCACTTCCTGCTCAAGACGGATAGCAAGATCGATCTTTTCTTGCAGAGGCGTCGTATCCTTAACCTTCACACGGTCGGGAATGAGAATGATATCTTCGGCATTTTTCTGCGTAATGCTTTGATAAGGATCCGCAGAGGAATAGCGACTCGTCGCCTTCGCCTGCTCAACCATCATCTTCAGCGAATCCAGCTCAAGACTCTCTGAGGCTGAGATCCCAATCTTTTGATCCTGAATCACACGAATACCCACAGTCTGCGTACTCGTCACCTTGGATTTGTCGATTGTGCCTTTGGTGGCTTGAAGACTCAGGGACTGCCCACGGCTCAGGATCACATCGCATTCCTGAATACCGGCTTTCTTCGCCAGATCAATTATCTTGAAGCAAAGTTCTTTGCCATTGTTCCATTCCATTATGCTTCTCCTCCAACAAGGATCTCATCGACTTTGAGCGAAGGCTGACCAACTGTGACGTTGATCGATCCACTGACCGAACCGCACATCCCTGGCGACAGCTCAAGGTTCTTGCCAACCATCGAAATGCTTTTGAGAACCTGCGGACCTGATCCAATCAGCGTCGCGCCGCGGACCGCTTTGCCGATCTTGCCATCTTTAATGATGTAAGCCTCTTCCACCGCAAAGTTGAAATCACCAGTCCCTGGCGAAACGCTACCGCCGCCCATGACTTTCGCGTAGAGACCGAAAGGCACGGATGCGATCATGTCAGCCATATCATCTTTGCCAGCATCGATGTAGGTGTTCCGCATGCGGCTCGCTGGAGCGTATTTATAGGACTGACGACGAGCAGATCCCGTGCGTTCGTAGCCCGTCTTCATCGATCCGAGGCGATCGACCAGGAAGGATTTCAATACACCATCCTTGATCAACTGAGTTTTCTGCGTCGGCATACCTTCATCATCAACAGTGAGCGAGCCCCAGAGACCGGGAATCGTTCCGTCATCGACAGCACTCACGACCGGACTCGCAATCATCTCGCCCATCTTGTCATGAAAGACCGAAGCCTTCTTCTCAACCGATGTTGTCTCAAGCAAGTGGCCACAGGCTTC
>SEDW01000966.1 GCA_004193325.1 Pseudomonadota bacterium
TAAGAGAAAAGCCCTGACCTAAAAATTAGGCCAGGGCTTTAAATCGGTAAATTAGGCTCGCAGTAGTACATAACTGAGAAGAACAAAAACAAACACCCGGTAGTCCACGCAACAGCAAAAAACTGAAAACGCGTCATCCGGGTGCCTGCTTTGATTACCATTGTCCAAGTCAGAATCTTAAAGCGATCCTCTTTTTTAGGATCAGGTCGAAAACTTTACGTTCTACGCCCCAAATTCCATTTAGAATCTCGACTTGTCTGGCCTCAGACATCTGTACTCATCGAAGAGTACCTACCCATAGAAAAGCACTTTTAACTCGTCTATGAAACCACAGTTTCTTTAGCAAACAAGGGACGGCAAATTCTCGTTAGGAACTTTCCGCGTCTACGTGAAGAACTGGGCCCTTGTAGACGTCTTTATGGCTAAAAGACATTACTTTCAGAGTGTAGCTCCAAGTTTTTTGTTCGAGCAAGAGCTAAAATCGAGTTATTTTTGAAACGGCTTTTGGGTAAGCATTTGCGAGTGAAAATATTTTTTCACAGATCAAAGATGTGCTAGGAAACCCGTATTAAAACTGACGTTTCGTTTGGCCTTCGCGGGACAGATTATCACTTTTCGCCAGTCGATTTTTTAAGAGATCAATCTTTTGTTCGGCTTCGAGATCAGTGAGTTGGAAGAGGAGAGGAACTTCGCCGCCAGGGAGTTTTGCGTAGACGAGACTTGCAACTCGCGAAGGGTTGCTTGACTTCCAGATATGCATCTGACATTTGGCTTTTTCGGAGCAATAACGATCCGAATCCGAATTTCCGAACTGGCTTTCGTAAGTGACAGTCGCATTCGGGATACCATATTCTTTTCGAAGTTCTTCAGGAATACGGCCAAGAGTCTGATCACTCCCGTCGAGCTTGAGTCCTTCCCAGGAGACCCAGTTGAGAGCGAGAGAGGCAAGTTTTTGGTCAACAAGGGTTGCCATGGCAAATGTCTCTGCAGCGGCACAGAAGATAGAACTCACTCCAAGATCCCGACTTCCATGAAATCCAGGACTATCGGATGGCGCGTTGCAATCCTTGGCTGTTTTGCTCAGCGCATCGAAGGTCATGCCTAAACTGAAGGACTCGAATTTCTCGAGCTTCGGACCGCTTTGGGCAAATCCTGCGAATGAGAATGATGCGGTTAAGGCTGAACATAATAAGATTTTGCGCATAGTGATCCCCTTAGCTGTAAAGAGCTTAACGTCGAATGACTAAATGTGTTGGTTGGCGTTAGGCCTCGATGAGGCCCAGAATGCACAGGAAAATAAGTTTGGCCTAAGAGCAATCGGGAGAAGGATTTGCTGCTCAATGGGAGTCGTATTTTGTGGCCTAATTAAAGTCTACACGTTTTAACTGGCCGGAAGATCGGTAAAACTTGCCCATGAAAATGAACTCGAAAACCTAAACTTAATGACCTAATTCTGGAACTATGAGACGAGTGGAGCAGGAGGTTTATATGAAGCAGGTTGGCATTCCCCTCATACTGACATTCACGCTCGATGCCGAGTCCAAGGCTCGACTCGATGCCTGGCGTCAGG
>SEDW01000967.1 GCA_004193325.1 Pseudomonadota bacterium
GTTTGGCGCGCAGCTTCTTCGTCCACATCGTTTATGCCTTTCTTTCGGGATTAAGAAATCCCGTTGAAACTTTTGGGTTCAACGGGATCTTGCTGTTCTAAAGAATGGAATTATTCGCCGGCGTCTTCTTCAGAGGCGTCATCAGCCGCAGGAGCTTCGGGAGCCGCAGCGTCGTCAGGTTTTACTTGGTCAGGGGCGGTGGCTGGAGCGTCTGGTGCCGCAGTCGGAGTCGTAGGAGCCGCGCCGTCCTTCTTATCTTTATCGATATGTTTTTTCATCTCTTCACAAGGGTCGGGGCGCTCGAATTTCTCAGTGACCCAAACCTTATCGTAAGCGCCGGCCGGGAAGGGCTCAGCGCCCGCTTCCTGCATGCCGACCGACCAGAGTTTGATTGTGGGTGCGGTGTTGCGGAAGAGGGAAGGCAGGCCAAACTCTTTACGCGCATGGCCCGAGCCAAGGATAAAGACTGTGACACCATCGAGGGCCGCTTCGTTTTGGTAACCGCGCAGGAGCGCAGCGTCGCGGGCTCTTTGAATCGGAATCATTTTCGCAACGTGATCTTCGGGAATCATTTTGCAATGACCGTCAAAGATTTCTTTGGAGATCAGGGTCACCGCTTCTCCGTCGAGTGGCACACGCAGGCGAAGGCGTTCTATTTCAGAGGCGGTGAAAGCCCCTTCATAGCCATGGCTGTAAAGAAGCTTCAGGCGATTCTTCGGCAATCCACCGGCAACGACTTTCGCATTGTATTTTACCGCGGATTCAACAATGGGTCGGTAGTACTCGTAGCTAGGCCAGCCGGATTTGTCCCAGTCGAGTTTCTTCGGGAGATCTTCCATATTCGAGGGCTTGAGCTGGCTCAGGACGCCCTGCTCAGTCCAGTCGATTTGCTCGAAGACGACTGCACGAAGACGACCTTCGCGGCCAAGGCGTTCGACAATCTCGGCCTGAATCTGATGATGGGCGGGGTTATCATGTTGCTCGCCGAGGAGAATGACCTTGGCGGCGGCGTAATCCTGCTGCTGCTTGGTGTCGAGTTCTGAGAGCATAAAATGGGACTTCGGATCGCTGACACAGGCGTTGGCGAAGAGAGGTATAGCGATGGCTGCGAGTTTAATAAAAGACTTCATGGTCCAAATCCCTTTGTTAATCTTCCGGATCGCCTTCAATACGAATCTTGACATCGCCAAAGACCCGGCACTGACAGGCGAGACGCTCATTCGGATCACATCGCATGGCCTGGAGGAAGTCCGCTTCCTTTTTGGTGACCGGACTCAAATTCTCTTCGCCGCTTATGACTCGGAATAAGCATATGCCACAATCGGCTTCTTTGCAGTCGTATTCGATCAGTTCGGTTTTGCGTTGAAGAGCCATCAGGCCGAGACCGCTTCTGAGGGAATGGGTCTCGTGGGCCATGGCGCGATCAATATCGACTTTTACATCTGTCCGTTGAGGAGCTTCGGTCATCTTCGTTTCACTCACAAATCACGGGCACTTTAGCGAAGCTGTCGACATCGACGAGGCCTCGGTCACTGATTTTCAGTGAAGGAATCACTGGCAAAGCCAGGA
>SEDW01000144.1 GCA_004193325.1 Pseudomonadota bacterium
ATCATGATCTTACTGTGAACGGTCATTGCAAGATTGTGCCTGGCACGATTGCGATCGTAGGGGAAAAAGATTCTCAGGCGATGGTGAGGATCATTCTCGCTAATGCGCTTAAGAGCAAGGTCCTGCAGCATTCCCATCGTTTTGACTTCGAGCCAGCCGCCCGCTTTTTCCGGGAGAATGATAATAACTTCTGGACCATCGACTTCTTTCAATCGCTCCGAGAGCGCCTTCACAATCGAATGCGAGGTCAGATATTGATTCTCTATCACAATAAAATCTTTGGCGGCACGAATGAGATCCTGAAAGAGCACGGAGATCTCGGTGAGTTCTTTCTGCTCGCGAAACGCGGGAGTTGTGCGTGAGAAACCAATGCTCGAATTGAGGAAGCTCGCAGCCGTGTCCTCAGGCAGAGGATTAGGGCTGACCCGATACTGTGAGGGAAGGTTGGTCAACGACTGACCTGTAGCATTTCGCCAACGGCCATGAAAGAGTTTGATAAAATCTAATAGCACGCTACCTGTAACACCAAGCTGGTAATCATGAAAGGCCCCATAAGGCTCGCCGTAGGGATCTTTACGAAGAGGCGCGTCGGAGCTGTGAGAGGATTCGTCCCATCGCCGAATCGTCAAGTCGAGTCCACCGATAAAAGCTATGTCCGCATCGACGACGACAAATTTTTGATGCTGCGAGGCACTGATAGGATGCGCATCATCGAGATGAAAATGGATCCGGGGATGCGAAAGCCAGCCACGACGAAGAGACTGCAGCCGCTCTCGTTCCAGCATATAAAAGGGAGCGTAGTCCCAGGTCAGGATATAGATATTTAGATTGGGCTTCCGGCGAGCCAAGGAGAGGAGAAAGCGGCGAAGCTTCACCTTCTTGGGGGGCAAACCGCGACGCTTGCGATAGCTCAATACAGTATCGCTGTGAAAGTCCCAGCCCGCGATGAGAATCGAGGTCTCGGCTTTTTCGCAAGCGTTGACGAAGGCTTGGTAGTAAGCTGCAGCATCGCTATAAAGCCACGCTTCATTGCCTTCGGTAAGTGTCCATGAGTTTGATTCGTTAAAGAAACGTTCCACTCAACCCTCGCTTCGTGCCGGACCTGAGAGTCCAGTGAAATTCATAGCCTATGAATGATAGGCCAGCAAGGGAGGTAGGGGTAGGATTAGTCTAATAAGCTATATAAATCATGTATTTAGCTTATTCCTTGCTTGGTTTAAGAGCCGCTCCATCACGCTGTGGTTGAGTGGCTTGCAGAGGAAATCATTCATTCCCGCATCGAGACCCTTCTTCTTGTCTTCGGGACAGAAGTTGGCAGTCAGCGCAACGATCTCCACATCCGCATCGAATTTTCGAATCTCGCGGGTTGCTTCGACCCCATCCATGACCGGCATCTGCATATCCATAAAGATGAGGTCATAGGAATTTTTTCGGTGTGAGTTGAGGCCTTCCAGACCATTTTCGGCGATGTCTATCTGGATGCCACGCTTGCTGAAGAGCAGATAGACGATGGCCTGATTGATCTCGTTGTCTTCGACCAGCAGGATTCTGGGCTCGCCGGAATGTGCGGTGGCTGGCTTTCTATCATCGCCACGGGGACCAATGAGATAGGGAAAACGGATTGTGAATTCACTGCCGTGCTGCGGTTCTGACGTCATTCTTATTTCCCCTTTCATAGCATTGACGAGAAATCGAGAAATGGCGAGTCCCATTCCAGCTCCCCCGTATTTGCGAGTATGGCTACTGTCTTCCTGATAAAAAGCATCGTAGATCAGCCCTTGTTTCGTTTTGGAAATGCCGATTCCCGAATCTTTCACGCTGACGAAAATTTCTTTGCCGCTACAGCTGATGTCCAGTTTCACGCCACCTTCATGGGTAAATTTTATAGCGTTCGAAATCAAATGATAAATGACCTGTGAAAGTCGTTTCGCGTCTGCAAAGAGCCAGCGAGGAAGGTCATCCGCAATTACGAATTCCAGACTTAGGGATTTTTTCTCAGCAAACGGTAGAAAGTGCTCATAGCAGTCGCTTAGAACCTGCTTGATATCGAAGTGACTATTTTCGAGCTTGAATTCACCACTCATCATGGCAGAAAAATCCAATATGTTCTCGATGAGACCAAGGAGCTGCTGATTGGAGCTACGGAATATATCGAGGTAGTGCCTCTGCTCGGCATCGAGATCAGTAAGGCTTAAGAGTTCAGCTGCCCCCATGAGTCCGTTGAGAGGAGTTCGGAGTTCGTGATTCATATTCGCCAGAAATTGAAGCCGAAGGGCATCGAACGAGAGCTCAGCATCGATGCTTTGGGCTGCCTGTTGCTTAATTCGTTTGGCCTGCGAAAACCTGGCTGCGCCTGCTCGCGAAAAATTTGAATTCGTCTGACGGCTCATTCTCGTTTGCAAATTTTCACACTCGTTACGTCTCACGGCTGCACCCATCTTTAGCTTCAATAGTTTCGAAAGGTCTATTTCCAGCGGGCCAAAAGGTCTTTATCTCGAGCAGCATCTTTATTTCAAACAGTTTCAAAACACAATGTCATCAAAGGACATGGTTGAATCTAGACATTTGCAAATGCTAATAGGGAAATAGTCCTTTATCCCTATAGCAAGAATGAAGCCGTTCGATCCAAGTACCTGTAACCAAAGATTTGCCTTATTTTCTGTAGCCAGTAAGCGACGTCTCAGCTTTCAAAATATTGAAACGATCCTTCCGCCAATTTCAGACAGCGATTTTCTATTATTGATCGCACTGATCAGTTTTTTTGGAAATTGCCAGTCGAGGTGAACAAACTTAATTCTGACGAACCGTATGCTTCTTCTCAAGGCAGTTTAAGCTGAGCCAGCCGCGTTGCTGTTTCATATTTCCATCACTGCTGTCGGTCTTTACCGTCAGTCAGAAGGAATTACGCGATATCTCTGTCTAGGAAGAATTGAGTAAGAGTCGAGGCGCTTGCGATTCCTGATTGGGACGAAATAATCCCATTTTCCATTTCAAAAAAGCCCAGGATTTTCCTCCCATTTTTTCTCAAAACAAAAACTTTCAATTCCACGAAATTTCTAAAAAATACTTTAGCCATTTGAAAAATAAATTTCTGCACGATCATTATCCGCAATCAAACAGGGACTTAAAGGTTTCCCTATTAGGCCCGGAAAGATTATTTGCAGGGTCTTTAGGTTGGCCATGTGGCCGGACGATAGTGGCTTTGTAAGAAAAAATTGCTGCTTTTTGGAGCACGAAATTTATGCAAAGAGACGACGTCAGAGCTAATCCTTTTCTATTGCTACAAGCCTGGATTATGGATTCTGAACTTCAAAAAGGTTTCTTCGCAGGATTCGTTTTAGGTCTGGTGTTTATCTGGGGACCCTGAATTAAAACTTTAGAAGCATCTGTAGAACATTGAAATCCTTCCGATAATCTGAGCGTAAAAAGCTCATGTTTGGATCGGGGATTTAGAACCGATAGCAGTTAAGAGAGAAGCGTTGTCAAACGCTGCCCAATACTACTTAGAGGAAATCTGATATGGCGACCAAGGCTCTAAAAACCATCCATGGTGACGATAACGAATCGATGATGGACGAGTGGGATCTAAGTGATCCTAAAGACCTCACGCAGGAAGATCTCCTTACAACCCTTCGCCTCATCTTCGGTTATAGCGAAGTCCTGAAGCAAAACCTTCAAAATTCCCTTCATTTGAGAGCCAGCGAAGATGTGGAGAAGATCAACCGCGTCGCCTGGCAAACTCTGACGGCCTGGGGTGGAGAAGCCGCGACAGCTGCCATAGCTCAAGCGCGTCACTCCAAAGCTTTTGATGCCGAACACTTCATGCAGGCCTTTTCTCATGTAGCTCATGTGCAAATGTCTCGTACCTGCAAGAATCTTCAATTCTTCGTGCCTCAGGGCTTCGGCACTATTCTCGGTGACGAAGATTGTCTCCTCGACCTCTGCACGAGTGGTCTCGACTTTCTGCAGGCTACTGCAAGACCAGCCCGTCTCAGCGTCCATCTCTTTCCAAGTCAGGTCGATGGCAAAGATTTTATCAACCTCGATCTGAGAGCGCAGGGCGGTGAATTGAATGGTCCCTTTGACAAGAACTTCACAAGCTTCTTCCATTCCAAAAATCCCGACCGTATTCAAAGAGCCTGTGAAGCACTCAAAGCCAACTTCAGTCTCGACGTCTGCCAGGGTCATGGTCTGACCTTTTCAGTGACATTTCCTGATCGCACCAAGAGGGCTCAGATCACCAGTAATCATGTCCGCAAAGATGCTCCGGGATCCGCGATTCTCCTGCTCGGTACGGATATGAAGATTGAACGAATGATCAAAGATATCACTCGTGGTTCAGATCTTGAGATTCTCACCGTCGGACATCTGCGAAGTGGTCTCAGAGTCTTCTTTGAGAAACAACCCGAGTTCGTCATGGTCGATGCAAGCATAGATGGTTGGGGAGCGGGCGAGCTGATCGAAAGCATTCGTCAGCAGAACAAAACCTGCTTTATCGTGAGTCTTGTTCAAAAGGGAATGGCTGATTATTCCGAGTTTCCAGGCGCGGACCTGATGCTTGAGAAGCCGTTCAAGAAAGAGGATCTCCTGCGGAGCATGGGCGTAATTGGTCCAGGGAGCCGCCGCATCGCATAAGCTTCGTGATTTTTGGTAGAGGAACATTTTCTCGAAAACAAAGCCCGCGAGTCGATGAGACTTGCGGGCTTTGTGCTTTAAGATCTTATACCTTACGAGACCATGCTCTCGTCAACAAACTCCTGGAGTTTGTCGAGGCCTTTAAAGCCTGTATACATGCCCTTTTTCTTCTTGTTCGAGAACACGAAGAATACCGGTAGAACCTCAGTACCTGCGACTTGCATCATTTCCGGGAATTCATCGATGCAGATCTTTGCGAACTTCATTCCGTGAGTGTTTTCTTTTTCGATCTTATCGGTAGCTGGCGTGGAAAGCTTGCAGATCCCGCAGCCTTTCTTCCAGAGCTTTAAAAACACGCTATTGCCGGCGGCCAGCTCTTCTTGCAATTGATCGGGTGTCCAGGCGTCCATGTCTTACTCCTTCGCGAGACAGTTAGGGAAAACCTAACAAATCGATCGACCCGGCACAAGCGCGACGATCCTGAGGCAATCTCATCCGCGCATATTGGCATAACGCTCACAGGCTATGCCTTCATCGAGCAGTTTCGAAAGCTTTATCAAAGCCGCAGATTGAACGTCAGGCAGGGGACAGAGCTGTTGATACTTGCTGCAGAGGTGGCGGTATTGAATTTTAAGGGGGTAGGCACCTTGATTCACAATTTTAGCGCTCACAGCCTCAAAGACCGTTTTCATCGACTCTTTAAATATTTTGAAGTCTTTTTCCTTGCCGGCTATCTGATCTTTGAGTGTGACGATTCGCGCTTCGGCGTCGCGAATTTCCTCGTCGGTGGTGTCCAGTTGATAGCGGAGACCAATGACCTCTTCGTCGAGTTCAGCGGCAGGAGTCTTTTGAGCTTCGAGCTTTTCCTCGATGGCCTTGAGTTGTTTCACTCCCAGAATTCTTTTGGCCTTGGTTTCATAAACGCTCGTGGTCGTGCTCGACAGATTGTTTTTGAGCACATCGAGATCATTCATGAAGCTGAGGAAGGTACCACTCACGAGAATTCGGCATTGCTCTCTCGAATCCGTTTCTCCTTCGGCTGCAAAGACCGAGAAAGATGTGACGAGCGAGAGGGCGAAGATAAAGACCTTTAGAGATGCCATGCAAAACCTCGAGAAAGAAAGAGGGACGGATGAAAACATCCGTCCCGGAAAGTACATGAGAAGATTATCCCTTCTGCCCTACGATTTTGAGACTGTCGATGTCCCAACCATCATAGTTAACAGATTGGTCAGATTTTAATCGGAGACGAAGGCGGAAGCTTTTCGCGCTGCCGATCGCATCTTTCAGATTGTAAGATGAAGTCGTCCAGGCGCTTGCACCGGTAACTTTGCCAACTTCTTTCCAGGTGAGGCCAGAGTCCACACTCAGCTCGATATACCCCCAGTCGTAGTCTTTTTCGAGTTCGTACTTCATACGGACTTCCAGGACGAGGTCCGAGGAATTCAGAGTGATGTCTTGGGTTACCGCAGATTTATCGCTTCCATTTGCGTAAAAAGCGTCGGGAGAATCCGAGATTACGCTGATGTCACCAATTTTGCTGATGCCCCAAGGACTGCCAAAGGCATCCCAGTTACCCTTCGTATCGTTTTCTTCGGACCAGAGCATATCTACCGGTACGAGACTGAAAGCGATGCTCTCTGATAGATCACTCACGTTTCCGACGTTGTCGATAGCGCGAATTGTGATGTAGGCACTGCGGTTGTAAACGAGGTTTTTAATACTCGCTGTGTACACGCTATTGCTTCGTTTGAGTTCCGATAGGATTGCAGGCTCTGCAGCATCCCATTCGGCCGTTGTCGTCAGGGGTGCATCGCTCATGCGAATGACATAGGAAGAGGCATCGCCGGCATCGCCGTCATCGCCAGCTGAATTCCAGGTGATAGATATATTATTCAAGCCTGCTTGAATTACGTCAAGGCCCGTTACGATCGAAGGAGGAGTGACATCAGTTTCCATCGAATTCGCGACGTTGATTCGGCCGTAAATCACGCGACCGTCCAAGGCATTTGTCTTAACAGTTGAAGCAAGGAGCTTCTCTTTGATTTCAAGAGCTTTCGCCAAGGGGTAGCGCGAACGGATCAGGGCAATTGCGCCTGTTACGTGCGGCGTTGCCATCGAAGTTCCGCTCTTCAGACCATAGAGACCATTTGGTAGGGTTGAATAAATATCTTCGCCAGGGGCCGCGACGTCGACTGTATTCGCACCGTAGTTGGAAAACGCTGAAACGTTATCTTTCCGGTTGATAGCTGCCACTGAGATAATATTAGGTAGATCGTAGTTGGAGGGATAATGGTCGCCAACGTCGTTGTTTTCGCCTTCGTTCCCTGCGGCAGCCGCAAAGAGAATGCCTTTGTCCGAAGCTTTTTTGATTGCTGAGTAAATAGCGTCCGAGTATGCGCCGCCGCCCCAGCTGTTGTTACTGACAAAGACGCCAAGAGTTGTCGCATACTCAATGCCTTTGACGAGCATATCGGTTGATGTTGCGCCGCCGCCTGAGAAGACTTTGATAGGCACCATGCTCACCGACCAGTTCACACCGACAATGCCGCTCTCATTGTTGCCGACAGCACCGATCGTACCGGCTACATGAGTCCCGTGACTGTTGTCGTCCATTGGATCGTTATCGTTATTGTAGAAGTCCCAGCCGTGCCAGTCGTCGACAAAACCATTGCCATCATCGTCGATGCCGTTGGTGCGTTTGTCTTTACCGTTGGCGTCAAGACCCGTTTCACCAGGATTCGACCAGACGTTGTCTTTGAGATCCGGATGATTGTAGTCCATCCCACTGTCGACGATACCTACGAGAACGCTTTCGCTGTTCAGTGTTTCTTGCTCGGCATCGAAGGTATGCAAGCTTTTAGTGATGGTGTTACGCAAGGTTCCTTGCTTGTAGGTAACGATGAGCTGCCGTTCCTGGTGAGGCTGAGATAGATTGAATTTTTTCTGCTCTTTAGCGCAAGATGCGAGTAGCGAGAGACTCACCATTCCCCAGACGAATTGTCCCAGCCTTGATACCATGTAATCCTCATGTTTAAGGCAATATGAAAGTAACCCTCCCAAAATTGGGAAAGTTCATGACGCGGAACTGCTGTAGAACGGATTCTCAGAGGTGCGGAACTATCGAGACTTTTGCGAGATCCCCAAGTTGAGGAAAGCAAAAAATGCCTAGTTTTTCCGAAGGAATAGCAATTTTGTTCTGTTCTTATTATACCGGCGCATTTTCAAGACTGTCTAGCGAGCGGGAATTGCCTTTAGTTTTTTGCAGCAAATAGGTGCTTTTTAGCGGAACTTTTTACCCAGTCTTTGTGTTTGCGAGAAGGAGGGTGTATAAGAGAATCGTTTTCCATTTCGCTTGGGAATATCAGGACCAGGGAGATAAAAGGTATGTCAGAAGTATTTTATTCGACGGTTACGGTGGACGAACTTCATAAGCTCGCACAAAATGCCGGTCGATTTCACTTCTTAGATGTTCGTGAAGAAGACGAATATCAAGAATATCACGCGACTAGCAGCCGACTTTTGCCGCTGAGCCGCCTTATGGAAGGGCGTGCTCAGGATGACCTGCGTATGCCTAAGGACGAGACCGTTTACATCATCTGTCGTTCAGGCCGCCGGTCTATCACGGCCTGCGAGCTTCTTCATCATCAGGGCTTTACCAGTCTGGTAAACGTGGCGGGTGGAATGGAAGCTTGGATTCGCGCAGGTTTGCCACACGCACGTGGGTAAGTCTCGCTGTAATTTTGGGTAAATATTGAAAGGCCTTTTCTTCGGAAAAGGCCTTTTTAACGTTTGGGATTTGAGGGGGAATGCGCGGCCAGCCTAAAGTTTCTCGATCAGAACACGATCTCTATGTCTTGCTCTTCATTGAGGAGAGTGGATTTGACCTGAATCGTATCCCGCACCTGATTAAAAGATCCTGGCACCCGAATCTGGACGAGGGCCGAGTCGAGATCGGTTTCGAAACTCGCGGGCTTGTATCCACGGCCAAACGCCTGCTCGTACTCATCTGTGCCGATCAGATAGCCTTCGAGGTCGTTGATCGAATAGTTCGTGGTGTTGGTCGGCAAGCTGACCCTTATGTAGATCGAATAGTCGACGAAGGGAATGGGATCTTTCGGAACGGTCCAAACGGTGAAGCTCCCCTTCTTGATGGCTTCCATGGGGACTTCATCGACAACTTCTTTCTCTACGGCCGGAGTCGTTGAAGAGTAGAGCCGTGAGACTCAAGAGGAACGGTGCTTTGACGAAGGCTTTTGCCGTGCGAACCATAGAATCACCTCACCCAAGTTTGGATGGCTATCGGCATTTCAGAGGGTTTACTTGAGCGTATTCAGACAGAAAATTGTGATTTTTTGTAACCGTGCCAACGCCTAGTTATGGCTGTTAAACGAAGCCTCACTGTATAGGGGCAAAAATTTGCTAATTACTCATGAATGCATGTGAAGCTAAGTAAGATTGTTTCTGAATAGACTGCAAACTGAGTGTTAGGATTCGTCGGATTGACGACAACTCTGGTGTTAGGTTGTCCACCCACGAGTGAGCCAGAATCTGAGGTCCAGGTGTAGGTATCCGGAGCGCGGAAGTACTCGTTGGAGGAGTTATTACTGGCGATCTGATTCGCTCGCGCCACATAGAGCTCATTGGCTGAAGCCAGGCGCCAGGTGGAGCCTGCATTCTTGCAGAAGGCTCCTGCGGCTGTGTAAGATAAGGCTGCTTGAAATGCGGACCAGTAGAGACCGGTGTTGCTATCCCGGTATTCACAGCCACCGTTGTTACAGCTCTGGGACCAAGCGACGTTGGAACCTGATGCCGTTTCAGGTTGTAGGACTGCTCGGATAGGGCTTGAAACCGATACATCGGCGCTTCCATCGTTCATACCACGCAATTCGACCTTCACTTGAACTCTGTTCAAGGCCTCAGCGGCTGTTAATACGGAACTGGTATTAAGATCGAGGAAGGCGTCGTAGGTTCTTGCGTTACTCACGCTGGTTCTCAGAACTATTTTAATTCTGTCATCCGCGTCTGACTCAAACTTATAGAGAACGGTCTTCGCGAGTCTCCTTGGATCGACCTTTTTTCCATTCCCATCATTTAATCGGCAACCAATATAAGAATTGTTTGGAAGCGTTTTGGTATTCAGAAGTGGAACGCAGTAGAGATAAGCGCCGGACACTTTCACGGGTCGATTGGCTTGTTCACTTTCTTCGGAACCTGTGTCTGCAGACTGCTGCACCGGTGCTGAAGCGTCGATGGGTTTGATGTGAATATCGGAATCCCCAGATGACGATGGAGAAGTGTCAGCTGCGGATTGCGCTGCTGACTTTATATCGACTGATGATTGGAGATTGCTCTGGCTGCACGAGGCAGTCAGCAATAAGATCAACAATATTCTCATGGTCGTCCTAACAGGATAGTCTGATAACCTTTTCGGAATAATTTGTCGTCGACCTGCCAACAATCGTATTAATATAGGAATATCATAGGGTTGCGTGCCTTGAGATTCTTTGTCCTGAATCAAACCGCTTTTTTCAAAGCCACTGTCTCGTGAAGTTCTTTTTTCATCGGGATATCGATGATGAACGAGAACATCTGCAAGGCCCCCTCGCTCTGAGGATCGAGTTCGATGGAGATGTTTCCGCCCTCCTGTCTCAGGAATGAGCGAATCGCGTCCATACCCACCCCACGGCCTGAGATCGGGTTCGAGAGATCTGCTGTGGAAAGACCCGACTGGAAGATGAGTTCTGCCGTTTCCTTGGGACTATAATTACGGTCCGCATCGGCCATACCGAGATCGATCGC